>JAIMAU010000007.1 GCA_023511795.1 Armatimonadota bacterium
GTATGCGGGTAGTACCAATTTCATAACATCATGCTCGGTAACAATGCCTGCAAGTTTGCCGTCATTATCTACAACTGGGATACCGCTGATGTCCGACTCAGCAAGCATTGAAACTGCCTTTTCGAGAGTGGTGTCAAATGTTGCGGTTGGTATATTTTGTCTTATCAATTCTCCTACTTTCATTTCCACCTCCCCTATTTATCTACAACAAAAACAATATACGAAAAACTGTAGAAAGATTAACCAACCTAGCGCAAAAATCCTTTAGTTATTTAACTACAGAAAGTTGGAAATAAAAGAAATACTATTGTTGTAGAGTATCAGATGATGCAAGTATCACCAGGGCATTAATAACGTGCCAAACTTTTTATTCGTCACGCTGAAGCATATCGGTGTATATGCCAGGTGTACTGTCAGGGATTAAGGTAGCACCAACGCACTTTGAGTAGAAGTCCACTGGCCCGACGCCGCCTATTATGGCGTAAGCATATCCCATTTCCCTCATCGCCCGCAGGCACTCTATGAGGAGAACCTTGCCAATCCCCTTGCCCCTATATTCCTCATTCACTCCTGTTGGCCCGAAGAACCCACGGCATGTTACTTCATAGCAACCGAAGCCGATAATCTTTTTCTCATGAGTGGCGATGAAAATTGTAGGCGGTTGAGAAGAAAAAGCGGTATCGGCTTCGTCTGCCCAGACCTCAGACCATTTGCTGAGCACGTACCTACGAACAACCGAGCGTTCGAGTGGGCGTGCATGTCTAATGATAATACCCTCAGCCATGAGTCACTCCATGTCTTCACGGTCGTCGGGCAGCTTTAAAAGATGAACAAGCATATCAGGCATTTGAAATCCTTACTCCTGTAGTTTTGAATATAATGTCGAAAGCTTCCTCTTTTGAGGATCATTCGAGGAGGCATAGCGCTTCATTAGGGAATCAAGCCCATTATACATGTTCACGGCAGCATTCTTATACATGTTTAAGATTGCTGCTCGTTTTTCTGGACTGAACTGCCGATATTCTCCTGCTACATCCCTCGCTACTCTCTCATCATAGGCTTGAAGGGCGTTAATAGTTTCCTTTAGAAATGCAAGCTCATAATCGACGTTAGATTCCTCTTTTATGAGGCCCATCATCGAGTTAAGCACTGAGAGTAGAGGTTTGGTGAATGACTCCGAAGGCTTTAGCTTATTTGCAGGTTTGATTCCAACAATCCCTTCTGCTGACTTATAATTCAGTTTTTTAACTGCATCTCGAGGCCATTCGCCCGTCATTGTAATCTCCACTTGGGCCCTTTTCGGCAACAATGCAAATGGCAGAACAATCCGGTCTTTTTCAGTCTGAGTTATGATTTTTCCATTAGCTTTAACTGTTTCGACCTCGGGGCCGTTGTTCTTGACAGCTATGAAAATTCGCTTTTCTCCGAAACGTATGGGCTCCTTTTGAACATATTCGCTTATAAAAGGCGGCAAGTGAGGGTAGAGCGTCAAGCCGTCGGCTTTGTATACATATTCGAAAAGTCCGCGGATAGTTGCGGCGGGGACTCCCAAGGCGTCGTAACAAAGATTGGTTAGCCTATCCTTAAACCAGATATCGCCCCCAAAATTGGTTAACGGTGCGTCCATTTGGTAATCCCGCACGAACTTCATGGATTGAAGATTTGAACGCCAGACATCCTCATATTTTCCCAGTCGGTAGTAGGCAATTATCGCTCGGGCTTCCATGGTGGACCATACGCCGCCGTTAACCCATCTACCGTATTCCCAAAGACCATTTAGATTCGTACTATCCCATGCTTCATATGTATCGTCAAGGGAAGGATAGTTTGTTATAAGAAAGTCATGCGGCCGAAGCTGAGGAATTGAAGCGACCTTCGCGTAAATTTTATTAGCCTGCGCCTCGTCTACAACGCGGAAACATATGGCATCAACATTGGGGGCAACTTCAAAGTAACCGTATTTCTCATTGCCAAATACGCCGTGTTTTGTTCCATTAACTTCCATTGATTTGACAAAGTAACCCTCCGAAGTCGTGAGCAGCGGCAGGGAGTCTCTTGTTATTTTACGCCGTTGCTCATAAAGCTTTGTCTTTTCCTTATCGCCGACAAGCTTAAATAGCTCAATCATGCGGTCGCATGCGGCAATGTAATTAACCGAAAGTCCAGCTAAATATCCCCTACCAAAGCTTCCATCTGGCTGTCGTATGCCCCCATAACTCGGTGCTAGGAGATTAGCCGCTGGGCCCACTAAAAAAAGGCCATTAGCATCACGCCTGGTTTCTATAAAGTTGCATGCTCGTTCCAAGTTTGGCAAGTACTTTTTTATTGCAGCCTTATCTCGCTGAATAAGAAGTAGTTCTGCTTGCATTACCGCGCCAGCTGCGGTGAACTCAAAACCCCAATCATGGATTGGCCAATTGCAATCGCCCTGAACCATATGGGCGCCGGTTGGAAATGCACAATCACATAAGCACCCATCTGGCCCTATAAGGTCGTGTTCGCGTTTTGTCTTTCCATCGCCCTGGTGCTTAAACCACATATCTTGCGAGTGTTGAAGGAACGTCAGGTATGGCTCCTGCAGAAATGGTAGTGAGCAATATGTTGGCCCGTAGCTGTTCTGAACCCACCATGCCATCCATGTCGGAAATCCCTCAATCAAGCAGTCCCACTCTGGGTAATAAAGCATAGAAATATTTTGGGTATCTGGATTTGCATGGAAGAAGCCGAAGGATTGGTCAATCAATCGCAGGAACGCCGCATCGCCCTTCCCCTCGCAATAGCGCCCCGAATATTTGGTGGCATTTGCATCCGACATGCTTATCAACATTGCTAGCACTCCAAAGATTATCAATCTCATACTTAATGTTAATCTCCTAAAATAATTACTTTGCTGATAAGGAAACGAACGCCAGCACCTGCGTTGGCGCAAGGATCGATTCTTAGCCTAAGTAGAGGTGTGCCCGTTTTCCCCCAGCAGACTATCTCTGATACATCGACCACTGGGTATCCTTTTGTTGGCCAAGAAACATTAGCAGAAGCGAACCCACAGAACTCTGGCATCAGGCCAGTAGACCAGTAAATCTCCATATCGCGTTGCTCGATGTTAGTTGTATTGCTTATTATCTTCCCTTCTATAGCGATGTGCTTTATCTGGTGCATTGGAATACGCATCTCAGGAAGTACGATCTTTGGGTCGATGCCCTTTGCTTCGAATAAGGTTCCTTCAGGTGTCCTTTCTATGGCAGATATGTTATCGAACCAAACGTCCTCCATTGCTATGCCGCCGGTTGCAAAGTCTATAATATATGGCATTTTTACCTCGGGCACATCAAAACTCCTCCCACGCCGCGCCAATTTCGGTTTTTTGCTGGGCCACGGCTTTAGCTCGTTTTCCTTGGCAACCTTCAGCTCATCGGGCGTGAGCACGCTCCATGATTCAATCTCCTGTGCAGTCGGAAGTGACTCGTTAGGCGACCGTTTGCCAAGCACATTTGCCAAAACCTTGAGGAATCCGAAGCCATGTTCCTTTGATGGCTCGATACAAGCGCCCTCGCCCCATTCATTCCAAGCCTCAATCATCACGACTGGAGATGCTGGATTGATTTGCTTGAGTGCGCCCCTGAACATTATTTCAAATGCCTTAGGCGTGCTTCCGACATTCATGAAGGCGTTTTCTACACCACGTCGCGGGCGGTCGTCCCATCCTGGGAACGTCGCTGGCCAGTATGGAATGCCTGCCTTTATGCTATCTTTTTTTACCTGCTCGTAAAAGCAATCGGAGAGCATTACAGCAAGGTCAGGATAAGGCACAGCTTCAGTATTCCATACTACGCATGGAGGGCGCATCCATGAGTACGTGTAGGCGGTGAAAGCGTCAAAGCCTATTTCTTTTAACATGGACATATATTCGCGAGAGCTGCCATGATATAGCGCTACAAGGTAAAGGCCTTTGAAGCCATTTTCTCTTGCACGTTTCCTCATTGCGGCCAGCGTGTCCTTGAGAACGTCAGGGCCACCGAAGCTAAGAAGCTGGCGTATGTCATATATCATGAATACTGGGCATCCGTTTATTTTCAAGTAGTTCGGGCGATGGAAGTATCTTGCACACAAGAGGTCTGTCATCTCGAGAATAGCAGACTTTGTTTGGTCAAGCGGCTTAAGCCACCATCCACCGCCGTGATTGCACCAGTGAATGCAAAACTTGATGTCTTTTGCATTCTTGGCTTGCAGGAACCCACGGTCCAGTGATTCGTAGAGGAATTCCTGGCCGGCGTTGTAATACCAATCGAAAGCAATAAAATCTATTCCGTGGGAGGACATCCAGGTAATGTAGTACTTCCATAGCCGAGGGTCTGCATCGTTATAGAATCCGCATAGCGGTCGTGGAACAGCGGCCTTCATAATTGCTGACCGCCATTCACTTGTTTCGCCTGATGGATTCTTAGCGGCACGATACCAGCCTGGAAAGTAGTAGACTCCAATCATCGGCTTGACCTCCGTTGCATAAGAAGCATAGTGGGCTAGCAACCCAATGCAAGCCATTATGGTTATCAAGAATTGGCGGGGAAAAGCAGGGAAAAATAAAAGATAGGATGCTTTTGTGTAACTCACGCTAATTGCTCCCGTTTTCGCATATTAGCCTAGGATTAAAAGTGTACAAATGCATTAATCACTAATGACTAATGGGAAAAGCCAGCGTTACTTCCACCCATAATTTTTCGATAAGATACATAAAATTGGAAACTAGTACCGTTACGTTATCGCCTGCCTGCTCGACGTGTAATCGAAGTGTAGCTTTTCTCGGCCGCATTGTCAAGCAGCGGATGTCAATTCGCATTTAAGCCAAACCGCATAGTAGAAAACAAGCAAATGCTGTGATAAAAGGTCCTTCCACCAGCGTTTAATACCTGCTTATGGCAGACTTTCTGCGCACTTTTGCCAACAATTGTGCGTAGTTTCTGATAGTTACAGTTGCATTTACAATCTCTAGAAAATAAATTTGGAGCGCAATTTACACGTACTCGGATGATGTAAAAGGGGTGTGCTTTTATCTTGACATATTTCTCGTAGGATGCTATACTTTGATTGCACAAATCGCTTTGAGTGAGAAAATCGAGCAGGTGGCGATACCTGTTTTTATTGACAGCAGGGCGTAGTATTGATATACTACGAAGTAAAGAGGGTCCGGTAAGCAATCCCGGACGCGGGCGAATAGCTCAGTTGGGAGAGCGCTTCCCTTACAAGGAAGAGGTCACAGGTTCGAGCCCTGTTTCGCCCACCAACGAAGCCAAGCAAAAGCGGAAGGAACACAGGAAGGGTTTCCTCACTTTTGACTTTTGGCTCAACACGGGGGTGTAGCTCAGTACGGTTTAGAGCGCCTGCCTGTCACGCAGGAGGCCGCGGGTTCAAGTCCCGTCATCCCCGCCATTTTTAATTTGAAAGCTGACTTTGCCGATAGCCTTTACCGCGAAGTAGTGCCGGGATAGCTCAGTTGGTAGAGCAGTGGACTGAAAATCCACGTGTCCCCAGTTCGATTCTGGGTCCCGGCACCAATCTGATATTATCAGAGCGGTGGTGCGGGCCGACGTAGCTCAGCTGGTAGAGCAGCGCATTCGTAATGCGCGGGTCGTCCGTTCGAATCGGATCGTCGGCTCCATTTATATGTCTCCGAGGATTTGGACTGTGATTTTCCAGGGCTGTGCTGGTTGGCCTCGCTTTTTATTCCTTCGCCTACTATTTTCAGTTGAACCACAAGATTTTTCGCTGGAGGTAAGTTTATGCCTACCAATAATTCCATAATAACAAAAGCTGTAATTCCTGCCGCTGGGCATGGCACTCGACTGAGACCGCTTACAAATATCATCCCAAAGGTACTATTGCCGCTTGGAACCAAGCCAACTGTCCAGCATATAGTAGAGGAGTTGCAGGCGGTGGGCGTAGAAGATATTATATTTGTAGTTTCTCCAACCGGAGGAAGTATAAGGGAATATTTCGACAGTGCAGATTGTAAGGGCAAAGTTCGTATTTCGTATGCTGTTCAGAAGACCCAAAAAGGCCTTGCCGATGCAATTTTGCAAGCGGAAGAGTTGGTAGGCGAAGATGATTTTATCGTAGCATTGGGGGATACAGTTGTAATCTCCCCATACGATGATTTTCCAGTGAGGAGATTAATATCAGCTTACCAATCAAATCCAGCGTTCGCAGCCATTCTTGTTGAGAAGGTGCCGATTAGCACTTCGCCAAAATATGGCATGGTTAAGCCCATGGGCGAAATTGCTGAGTCGTTTGAAATATCGGATGTAATAGAAAAGCCGCCGGTCGAAGAATCACCAAGTGATTATGCAATCGGTGGGAGATATATCTTCAGGCCAGAGATATTTGACTGGATAAGGCGGACGCCCCCAGGGGCATTGGGCGAGATTCAAATTACCGATGCGGTAAGGCTGGGAATCTCCGCCGGAAAGCGGGTTTGGTGCGTGCCGACACGAAAAGATGAATACCGATATGACATCGGAGACTTTAAAGTTTACTGTGCAGCATTTATTAAAACATGCATGGCTGACCCTCATCTTTCGGCAATAGTAGAGAAGGTTGCGAAGGGGGAGTCCTAAAGTGTATGTGCCGATGGCTGATCTAAGGGCTCAGTATCAGTCAATTAGGTCTGATATAGACAAGGCAGTTCAGACTGTAATGGAAAATGGCCGGTATATACTAGGCGAAAATGTTGCAGCTTTAGAGAGAGAAATAGCCGAGTACTGCGGCTCAACATATGGAATCGGCGTCGCATCGGGGACGGATGCTCTAGCACTATCACTTAAAGCGCTTGGAGTAAAAGCCGGAGATGAGGTAATCACTACGCCGTTTACATTCGTGGCGACTGTTGAGGTGATAGCTCTATTAGGCGCCCGTCCGATATTTGTTGATATCGACCCAAAAACCTTTAATATTTGCCCGATATTACTGGAAGATAAAATTACCCCAAGAACGAAAGCCATAATACCTGTACATTTATATGGTCAAACGGCGGATATGACCTCTATACTCGAGGTTGCTAGGCGTCATAACGTTCATGTGATATGCGACGGCGCCCAAGCCATCGGCGCAGAACACAAAGGGAAGCCAATCGGGTTTTATGGTGATATGGTCACGCTAAGCTTTTTCCCGACTAAGAACCTCGGCGCAGCAGGAGATGGTGGAATGGTGCTCACAAATAATCAGGGGTTGGCGGAGAAAGTCAAATATCTGCGGTTTCATGGAAGCGGCGGAACCTACTCATACAAGCTCATTGGCTACTGCAGTCGGCTAGATGAGCTCCAAGCCTCGATACTCAGAGCCAAACTTCCCTATCTGGATAGGTGGAATGAGAGGCGTCGGAATAACGCAGCTATATACAACGAACTTTTCGCAGATGCTTGCATTAGCATTCCCACAGAACAGCCAGGTAACAAGCATGTTTATCATCAATATACAATAAGAACAACGCGGCGCGACGAACTTAGAAGCTATTTAAAATCAGCAGGTATTGAAACTGGAATATACTATCCTACTCCTTTGCACTATGAGGAGGCATATCGTTATCTGGGATACAAGGAAGGCGACTTTCCTGAGGCTGAGAAAGCTGCACGTGAAGTGCTTTCTTTGCCGGTGTTTCCCGAACTTACAGAGCAACAACTTGCCCATGTGGCAGCTACTGTTCGTACTTTCTTTGAGTGATTGACAGAGTTCTCTGGGGAGGATAAGTTCGAGAATGAAGGCGATGATACTGGCAGCAGGAGTAGGTTCAAGGTTGGACCCCCTGACGCGCAATGTGCCAAAACCCATGGTGCCAATTATGAACAAGCCCGTCATGGAGCATATTGTCGAGTTGCTTGCAAGACATGGGTTTAGGAACATAATGGTGAATCTGCATTACCTAGGCGACCAAATAGAAAGTTACTTTGGTGATGGCTCAAGATGGGGAGTGAAAATCCATTACTCCCATGAAGACCGCCTTTGGGGCGATGCAGGGAGTGTCAAACGCTGTGAAAACTTCTTCGACAGCACCTTCGTTGTTATAGGTGGCGATGACCTTGCTGATATAGACCTTAGCCGCTTGGTAAACTTGCACAAAGAGAAAAAAGCGATTTGCACCATTGCTCTATCGCTTGTAGATGACCCATCCGAGTATGGTATAGCTCTGTGTGATGAACGAGATAGAATCACAAGGTTTATTGAGAAACCTAAGGGCGAGGTAATCTTCAGCAATTTGGCGAATACTGGCATATACGTCTTGGAGCCCGAGATATTCGAACTTATCCCCAAGGACACGTTTTTTGGCTTTGGTAACAATGTATTTCCGCTACTTCTTGAGCAAAAGCGGCGATTCTATGGATGCATTACCTCTGGATACTGGCGTGATGTTGGTAATCTGAAACAGTACCAAGAAACCCATAATGATGCCCTGCGCGGCCGAGTAAAAATACAATTTCCCCTGCCGGAGGTTCGGAAGTACGTATGGATGGGCACAAATACGCAAATAGACCCAACCGCAGAGATTGGCTATCCAGTCGTGATTGGCAATAACTGCGTAATTGAGCGAAACGCAAGGGTGTTGGAAAACTCGGTGCTTGGTGACAATTGCGTTGTGGAACAGGAAGCTGCCGTGAAGGAAAGCATCTTGTGGGAGGGGGCTCGAGTAATGCAGAATACGATACTCGAGCGCTGTGTTGTTGGAAAAGGCTGCCAAGTAAAATCGAACGCTGCTGTGTTCGATGGGGTGATTGTTGATCCGAACAGACACTGAGTCTATGCAATCACTTCAAGCATTCTTCGGGTACTTAAAACCCACGAGGAAATATCAGTTGGAAACTTAGCATAAAAGAGCTTTTAAAGGGAAGTGTAAAAGAATAATTTTGTGAGAAACTGGAGGGCACCTTTCAATGGTCAAGCATGATGTAAAAGATCTAAGTCTCGCGCCAAAGGGTAAGCTGCGAATTGAATGGGCTGAGCAATTTATGCCCGTCCTTAGACTAATAAGGGCAAGGTTTGAAAAGGAAAAGCCACTCGAGGGCATCACTCTCGTTGCATGCCTTCATATCACTACCGAGACGGCGAATCTTGCCCGAACGCTCAAAGCAGGTGGTGCGAGACTCGCCCTTTGTGCTTCAAATCCGCTTTCCACTCAGGATGATTGTGCGGCATCATTAGTTGTGGATTACGAGATTCCTACGTTTGCAATAAAAGGCGAGGATAGGGAGACATACTATCGCCATATTCAATCGGCGCTCGACTTTGGGCCAAACATAACAATGGATGACGGCGCAGACACAGTTTCTGTAATCCACTCCGAAAGGACCGAATTGCAAGAAAATATCATTGGTGGCACAGAAGAGACGACAACCGGCGTCATTCGGTTGCGGGCGATGGAGCGTGATGGCGTTCTTCGCTATCCGATAATTGCTGTAAATGATGCAAACACGAAGCATCTTTTTGACAACCGGTATGGCACCGGCCAAAGTACAATCGACGGCATCCTGCGCGCGACAAACATTCTCTACGCTGGTTCGGTCTTCGTCGTTGCAGGTTATGGCTGGTGTGGACGAGGAGTAGCAATGCGGGCAAGCGGAATGGGAGCCCGAGTAATCGTTACTGAGGTCAATCCTCTTCGAGCGCTTGAGGCTGTTATGGATGGTTACGAGGTCATGCCGATTGCCGAAGCAGCCAAAATTGGAGACATCTTTTGCACACTTACCGGAGATATCCATGTCATTCGTGAAGAACACTTCCTTTCTATGAAAGACGGTGCTATCGTCGCCAATTCCGGCCACTTCAACGTTGAGCTCGACCTTGATGCACTTGCGCGGATTGCGACGGCCCGCCGAAAGATACGTGACTTCGTCGAGGAATTCACGCTTCCAAATGGAAAGCGCATTTTCGTGCTAGGCGAGGGCCGCCTCATTAACTTAGCAGCAGCCGAAGGACATCCAGCGGTTGTTATGGACATGAGCTTTGCAAATCAGGCGCTTTCCGTTGAATATCTAGTTAAACATGCCAAGGAACTCGAACGGAAGGTTTACCCCGTGCCGCAGGAAATTGATATGGAGGTTGCCCGCCTAAAGCTCGATGCAATGGGAGTAAAAATTGACGTACTGACTCCTGAACAAGAGAAATATTTAACCTCATGGGAGGAGGGCACATAACGCTCGTCAATTCATGTTGTCGAGCCTCGCTTTGGTTGATTTGAAGGGAAGGTCAGCTTATCATGACCGTAATTAGGCGTGTAACCATTCTGGGTGTGGGGATAGACGACGTAAATACGGATGAAGCTCTAACTATCATGGAAGGGTTTATTTCAAGCCGAAAGCCCCACATGGTTGTAACCGCCGACTCATCAGGCATAGTAATGTCCAGGTACGATTCCGAGCTTCGGGCAATAATTAATTCCGCAGATCTCGTTACGCCAGATAGCTATGGAATACTTTGGGCTGCGCGGCGACAAGGTACACCCCTCCGGGAACGCGTTTCTGGCATTGACATTGTGCACCTGCTTTGCAAACGGGCGGCTGAGAAAGGCTACTCAATTTTCCTACTTGGTGCTGCTCCTGGTGTGTCGGAAGCCGCCGCCGAAAATCTCAAACGAGAATGCCCGGGATTAGTTGTCGTGGGTACTCATCATGGCTTCTTTCACGAGGAAGAATCGCCAAAAATTGTTGAATTTATTAAATCATGTCAGCCAGATATCTTATTCGTAGCCCTTGGAATCCCCCGTCAGGAGAAGTGGATTGCCCGCCATATGCACCAACTTGGAGTGCCACTTTCAATGGGTGTAGGGGGTAGCTTTGATGTCATTTCGGGGCGAGTAAGGCGTGCGCCAAAATGGATGCAGGAGCACGGATTGGAATGGGCATTCCGCCTTGCAAATAATCCTAGAAAAATTGGCAAGGTTCTGACCCTTCCGCGCTTTGTGACAATGGTGCTCTTTTCGCCTAAAGTCCAGGAGAGCGAGTAACGAGTATTATGACTCAATCTACACAGGCAAAGCCAGTTCTTATAGTAGGAAGCGTTGCACTTGACACCGTAAAAACGCCGTTTGGCGAGGTCCGTGACGCACTCGGGGGCGCCGCTGTATACTCATCGGTGGCTGCAAGCTTCTTTGCACCAGTTCAGCTTGTTGGTATTGTCGGCACTGACTTTCCCGAAAAACACCTGAGGTTCCTTTCGTCCAGAAATATTGACCTTGCCGGTTTGCAGAGAGTCAAAGGAAAAACTTTTAGGTGGGCTGGCGAGTATGAGTATGATATTAACAAACGTCGGACGCTCAGCACAGAGCTGAACGTTTTCGAACGTTTTCGCCCACATATCCCAGAGGCATATCGGGATGCGAAATATGTTTTCCTAGCGAATATTGACCCCGAACTCCAACTAGAAGTGCTTGCCCAGGTAAAGAACCCTGTTCTCGTTATGTGCGACACCATGAACTTTTGGATTGAAGGCAAACGCGATGCTCTTATTGAGGTTCTAAAGAAAGTAGACATTGTTTTACTGAATGATGAGGAAGCACGTCAACTGTGTAATACGCCAAGTCTGGTCAAGGCTTCGCGAGACATTCGCGCGTTTGGTCCTTCGGTAGTTGTGATAAAAAAGGGCGAACATGGGGCGATTATGGTTACTGATAAGGCACATTTCTCCGCACCTTCCTATCCGCTAGAGGAGGTTGCAGACCCAACCGGCGCAGGTGATGCTTTCGCTGGTGGATTTATTGGCTATATCGCGGCAACTGGCAACACTAGCGAGACAAATCTCCGCAAAGCGACAATTTATGGGAGCACGCTAGCTTCTTTTTGTGTTGAAGATTTCAGCTTAGGAAGGCTTGCTACCTTATCGCCCGAAGAAATTGTTGCCAGATACTGTGAATTCAGGCAAATAGCATTTTTCGAACCATTATAGCAAAAAATAAATAAGATAAGCTCTTGAAGCAAATTTACGGGTTCTTCAAAGCAAATAGTATTCTTAAATCTGCAGAAGAAATCTTTGCTGGGTTTCTTGACCTTATTTATCCGCCAAAATGCGTCGTATGTGGCGAGCTAAATCCTCTCAGCATATGCCAAAATTGCTTTTCAAAATTCGAGCCCATTCCAAAGCCGTATTGTAGGCGATGCGGACATACTCTAGTTGATTCAAGGTGCAGAAATTGCTCAGGTTTAAAACGTTCCTTCGCCGCAGGTAGGGCAGCTGGTCAGTATGCTGGCAACCTAAGAGAAGCAATATGTAGGTTCAAGTATAACGGCATGCGAATGCTTGCCGAGCCTCTTGGCCGTTACATGCACGGTTACCTCGAAACTCGGGCGGATTTCCGCTGGCGTCAGGCTGATTGTATTGTGCCCGTGCCGATACATCCAATCCGTCGGAGACTGCGAGGATATAATCAAAGTGAATTGCTTGCCGAACATCTCTCCCGCTTAACAGGAAAGCCGTTGGTAAGCGATGCCCTTGTAAGGATAATCCATACCCGCCCACAAGTTGAGCTTGGGCCTGAAGAACGGCGTATAAACGTCCGCAATGCGTTTGCGGTCAAAAAGAGCAGTGCAATTGAAGGCAAGACAATTCTTCTGGTGGATGATGTTGCAACTACCTGTAGCACAGTTGATGAGTGCAGCATTACTCTTCTCAAAGCTGGGGCTTGCCGGGTTTATTTCCTCTGCATAGCCTTCGGAGCTTAGACGTCCATTGTTCGTAAAGCTAAAAGGTACAAATAGTTACCTTAGTAAACAATATCACGCAGTCCTCGCAATTTTGCGGATAAGTGAAAGGCAAGCGAAATCCAAAATAAAGAATGGAGGAGATTTAACGCATGCCCAGGGATCTGGTGCTGGGGAACGGCACGCTTCTGGTGAACTTGGATCGGAACCTGAATATTCGCGATCTCTACTATCCTCATGTTGGCCTGTACAACCATGTCGGTGGATATAAGAACCGCATTGGAGTATGGGTTGGCGGCCAGTTTTCATGGCTAGAGGATACTTGGTCAATTCGAATTGGATATAAGCCGCAGACGCTGATTACGGATGTCCATGCTTCGAACGGACGATTAGGGATAGGTCTCAGGTTTAACGATGCAGTTCATCCGGAGCTAAACTTGCTCCTGCGCCGGGTTTCGGTCGAGAATCTCCATCCCGAGGAGCGAGAAATTAGACTGTTTTTCAGCCATGATTTCCGCATTTATGAGACCGATGTAGGAGACACCGTCTTCTTCCACCCTTTCACAGGGGCGATTGTCCATTACAAACGTGATTGCTACATCTTGGTCAATGGCCGCATAGGAGACTCAGGAATATTTGAGTACGCGACCGGGATCAAGGAGTTTGGGGGAGCGGAGGGAACATGGCGGGATGCGGAAGATGGGTCCCTGAGCATGCATCCTATTGAACAAGGTTCTGTAGATTCCACCATAAGCTTCAAGTTGAGTGTGCCAGGCGATGGTTCTTGTGTTGTGGACTACTGGCTAGCTGTTGGCCACTCGCTGGATGAGGTTGAAGAGCTAAACTCAATCGCAGCTGGCAATACAATGGATTCGCTGATGGATGAATTCAGCGATCATTGGAGTAACTGTCTTAAAAAAGGCACCCCCCTCGATGCTCATTTACCACCCACAGTTGTCGACCTCTATGAGAGGAGTCTTCTGGTCCTTCAGACCCAGATTGACCGATGCGGCGGCATAGTGGCGGCAAACGACACGGACATAATGCAAACCGCGAGGGCACACTACAGCTATGTTTGGCCTCGCGACGGCGCATTGGTGGCAAATGCACTTGACAAGGCTGGCCACCCGGAATCGGCAAGGCGTTTTTTTTCGTTCTGTACTGGCTTACTGAGGCCAGATATGCCTTTCTTTCTCCAAAAATACTGTCCCGATGGTACGCTAGGGGCAACTTGGCACCCGTGGGTTGCCGATGGAGAACCGGAAATTCCATGCCAGCAGGACAGCACTGCATTAGTGATTTGGGCCGTTGGAGAGCACTGCGAACGGTACAAAGATAAAGATTATGCTCTTACAGCATACGAAGAATTGGTAGTTCAAGTTGCCGACTATATGATTGAAAATCTTGATCCTTCTACTAAACTGCCTCAGCCAAGCTACGACCTATGGGAGCAGCGAAGGGGAATTCATCTTTGGACGTGTAGTGCAGTCTATGGCGCTCTCTCAGCGGCAGCCAAACTAGCTAATTTTATAGATAAAAATCGAGCTCAAAAATATCACCAAGCAAGCAAATTGATAAGGAATGCTATTATTGATAATTTCTACGACGCGAACCTAGGTAGATTCGTTAGAAGCATATTCTTTGGGAGCAGTAAGATAGGAGCTGGCTCAGGGAAGGCTGAAGTCTCCGGCCAAGTCTCACAACCCAAAGTTGCGGACCCCACGCTTGATGTTTCCATGGCGGGTATTTTCCTCTTCGATGTACTTCCGCCTGACTCGCCTCAAGTTGTCAGCACAATGGAAGCTATTTATGACAGGCTGTGGGTTCGCACGCCTATCGGTGGGCTCGCACGGTACGAGGATGACTATTACTTCCAGGTAAGCTCAGATGTGAAGAATGTTCCTGGCAATCCTTGGTTTGTCTCGACGCTTTGGATGGCGGAGTGGTACATTTCGGTCGCACGAAGTCTGAGGGATCTTGAACCTGCGCTTGACTTGCTTCAATGGGTAGTGAGGCATGCATCGGAAGCCGGCTTACTTGCTGAGCAGATACATCCTTTTACAGGCCAGCCACTTGCAGTAATGCCGCTTACGTGGAGCCATGCGGCTTTTGTCTCTGTAGTTCAAAACTATCAGTCCAAAGTTCGAGAACTTATCGGGCGCAAGGCAGATAAGGCAGAGTTTTAGGCCTAGGATGGAACTAGGCAAAGGGGCGAATTAAAAAGAATTGCGATTGCCAGATTGAGTCCTCACCACCATCCCCCCAGAAATTTTAAGGATTTGAGTGGACTTTATCTTATTCAAAATCGAGGGATGTTAGTCCTATTGCGATATATATAATGTTGGAGGTAGAATTAGGTATCAAAAGTGAAGTGTAATGGATTAAAGCATGAGCTTTCTGATACCTTTTTCAAAGGCAACTATCGCGTTGTTCATTATAATAGACCCACTGGGTCTAATACCGCTGTTTCTAGCGCTTACGCAAGATGCTACTCCAGAAGAACGGCGTGCTATCCTTGCACGGGCTACAAAGGTCGCACTCCTTCTTTTGCTTCTTTTTGCTTTTACTGGGACTGGCATTCTGAGGTTGTTTGGAATCACCCTAAGTGATTTCAAGATAGCAGGCGGCATATTACTTCTCGTTGTAGCAATGAAAACAATCAGCGAGGCGCATTATGGCATTTCCTCGGCAGGCCAGACTGGCGTGGTCCCACTAGCAGTGCCATTACTAGTAGGCCCTGGTGCGATAACCACCACAATTGTATTAATAGGACTCTATGGCCTTTGGGTAACAGTAGCAGCTGTTATATCCTCATTTGCTGTTACTTTCCTAATATTCAGATATGTAAGCTTTCTTTACCGAATTCTTGGCAAGACAGGCTCAGATGTTATCGCCAAGATAATGGGGATGCTCCTTGCTGCGATTGCAGTTCAGTTCATCCGCCAGGGCATTCAAGAAGTCTTTCATCTATATTGAAATGCGACTGGTTGATTTTTGAATGCACTGATTTGATAGGGAATTCTCCGCATAGTTTACCCTCACTAGCCTTAGGGTATAGCTAGAATGAACTAACATATCCCAACCAAAAGCCTCAAAGACCGTCGTCGCTGGGCTATTGAAAGTTTGTGCTTAATTTACTTGTAAGTTAAGAAAAGGCGCTTCATGCGGAGAATAGGTATAGTAACCCCGGATTTCGAGCGTGACTGGGCAAGTAGAGAGCTTCTCAATGCGGCAATGAATGTTGCCGAGGGCTTGCCGATAGACCCCCTATCTTCGGTGATAGAGGTCGACAACAGCGGCTCAATACGTTTCGATGGCGAGCCTGCCGAAAGCTTTGACGCTTTTATTCTGCGGTATTTTAGTCAGCAAGGCGAAGTAGATTACCAATATGACGTATTTGAACTTATTGCGCGCAGTGGCAAGCTAATTATAAACTCTCTCGAGAGTTTGTCCGTTGCTGAGAGCAAAGCTCAAACGACATTTTTCCTGAAACAGGCAGGGTTGCCTGTGCCCCGCACGATTATTACTCAGAAAATTGATAAGGCGATGGCTGCGATAGAGAAGTTTGGTACAGCAGTAATTAAGCCCCTTTATGGTTCACATGGCATTGGTGTTGAAAAGGTTGTGCCTGAGACTAGCATGGAAATACTTCCAACCTTCTTGCAGCAATATCGTGCAGTTTACGTTCAAGAATTTATACCAAACAATGAAAGAGATATACGTGCCTTTGTGGTCGGTGATGAGGTTGTCGCTGCAATGTACCGATACGCTAGCGAAGGGCAGTGGAAGACAAATGTGTATCAAGGAGGTAAATGCGAACCTTGTAATTTAACAGACGAGATGCGGGAAATGTGTTTGGCAGCTGCGCGAATTCTGGGCCTTGATTATACCGGTGTGGACATAATAGAGGGTCCAAATGGTCCTCTAATATTGGAGCTTAATGGTGCTCCATCGTGGTTTGGATTGTCAGATACTACCTCGTGCGATATAGCCTCAGAAATTATTCAATACGTGCTTTGGAAGCTTGATAGAAGCCAACCTGCGCGCATGCCGATGGTCTTCACTATGAAACGTCAGCCATGAGATTCTACGAAGGCGATTTTTGATGGAACGATGGATTCAGCATTATGCGTAGCCTTTATCTGTACGCAATGTTTGGCATGGTTATCAAATGGTTATAACCAGATTGAGAAGGCGAAATAAAAAGGCTGGAGGGAACAAGGTTAAAGCCGATTTGCATTGACTGATGACATAAGTTCATAAAATGCGCGTAATTTATTTTGCTATGTTTAGCAAATAGACTTAATGAAGTCGGCAAAGTAGCTAACAAGATGTCATAAATTTTACAAAAATATCGACTAGGAGGGCGTTAAGAGATTAAAGATTTTGTCAAAAAGGTAATAAAGATTATGGCAATTAGCTTTGGGCTTTGACATCTTAAAACAATTTTTAATGTCGTTTGCCCGCAGAATAAACCAAGGGCAAACGAAAAATCGAAAAAACTCGCAGCGGGCTTTTTGCCCGGCGAGCACAGTAGGAGGTGAGATAGATGGCCAAGGAGAAGAAAGGCGCTATGACGGTAAGCGAGGCCGGACGCAAAGGTGGCCAGACCACGAGCAGCAGATACGGCCATGAGTTCTATGAGGAGATCGGCCACAAGGGCGGTCAGAAAGTCAAGAGGCTGATTGAGGAAGGTAAGAAGGCTGCCGCCTCGAAGTAATGTAGGTTCTCATTAGTTTGCAAAGAAGCAATACGCCAGGCTCTATTCTGGCGGGACAGATATCCTCTCGAATTTCCGGGAGGAGGTGAAAAAATGGCCGAGGAAGGCAAGGGCGGAATGAGTGTGAGCGAGGCCGGACGCCGAGGCGGCAAACGCACAGCCGAGACTCATGGCCACGAGTTCTATGAGGAGATTGGCAGGAAGGGCGGAGAAACAACCAGCGTAAAATATGGAACGCCCTTCTATGAGGAGATCGGCCATAAAGGCGGCCAGAAGGTGAAGAGGCTCATTGAAGAAGGCAAAAAGGCTATTGGAGAGAGCTAGCTTAGCTATGCAGCCATCCCCGCTCCGGCCCGGGGATGGCTGGAATAAGTTTCGCTAGCTTAATATAGCCTTGAAGTCTCCAGTCAAATTAATTCGTTTACTCCCAATTGAGGAGGTGAAACGAAATGGCAAAAAGAGATGTTGGTGATATAACGGTTAGCGAGGCTGGTCGCCGAGGTGGTAAACGCACTGCTCAAACTCACGGCCATGAGTTTTATGAGGAGATCGGTAAGAAAGGTGGCCGCAGAGGAGGCGAGACCACAGCTGAGCGTTATGGCCACGAATTTTATGAAGAAATAGGGCGTAAAGGTGGCCAAAAAGTTAAGAAGCTCATTGAGGAAGGTAAAAAGGCTCTTGGCGAATAGAGCATCTCTTTATTGGCTTCTTAACATGATTGGCTTTTAGTAAATTGGTTTCTTGTTGGTAATTTGTTAATTAAATGGGTATAAGGAAAATAGCAGTGCATGAAATTGGCAAAACTGTGAAATCACGGAAGGTAAGCGAGCCATGGCCGGCACGTCGAATGGACGTGGCATAAAGTGGATTGCCGCACTTGCAGTTCGGCCGGGCTCTTACATAATAAGCCCCATATAGTTCAAAAGGTGTCGTGCCAGCAGTTTAAGCTGGTCCGAGATTATAGTAAGCGAATGAAAGGAGGTGCTTCTCATGGCGCGTGAAAAGAAGGGGCAGATGACTGTGAGTGAAGCCGGAAGACGCGGTGGTGAGACCACCAGCGAGAAGTACGGCCATAAGTTCTATGAAGAGATCGGCAAAAAGGGCGGCAAGACTACCAGTCAACGGTACGGCTCGCCGTTTTATGAGGAAATCGGCGCCAAGGGCGGACAGACCACCAGCGAGAAATATGGACACGAGTTCTATGAAGAAATTGGCCATCGAGGTGGTCAGAAAGTCAAAGAGCTGATTGAAAGAGGAAAAGCTAGCGGTCAGTAGCGTCCTTCATACCCAGATAGACGACGGCATCATTCCCGTTAATAGGGAGATGCCGTCGTCATGTCTGTTTACATTTGGTGTTTGCTGTAGCCAGGCTTTGAAGTGAGGATGTTTTTTTCTTTACCATTCGCACACTCGACCCTTTACGAGTTTTGGCAACTTGAACATAATCCATTAGACTGTAAATAAGCGTCAACCCCCTACCGCTTTCCTGCAAACTTCCTGCGTTCTTCAAGCAGGAATCCGGTTGGAAGCCAGGGCCTTCGTCGCGAATGTCAATAGTGAGGGCATCGTCTGTTACCTCACATATAATCACAACGGCATTGTCTACCTGTCTAGGACTTCCATGACTTACGGCATTGGCAACCGCTTCTGAAACCGACAATTCGATATCCTTTACTGCTTCGACCGGGAAGCCCATGCTCTCTGCAATTGCTGCTATTCCCTTGCGAGCCATTGGGACGTACCTTACATCGCTGGGGATTCGGAAGAGGACGCTTCTATTGCGTGATATGGCAGGCATCGTAGGATTCCTTCCAACAATCACTCTTATTGCGTCGGGTATAAAGCTTATACCCGACAACAGTGGCATTGAAACGCAGGGGGTAGACAGTCACACTTGCTCTAGGATTAGCTCCTTCGCCGTCGGGCATTAGCTCGTATGAACTCAATGTGCTCGTCGGTGACTGCCTTTTCGAAGCTTCGGAAGCCTGCAAGCTTGAATCCGTGTTTCTGCGCCAGCGCTGAAATCTCAGTTACTTGTTCAACGCTTACATTCTTGCCAAGTGTGAAATTCTCGTAGCGGCCTTCGAGGGCTAGAATTATTGTCTCAGACATGCAGGCATATGCTGTTTTGGGTGGGAAGCCAAAGTTGAAACGGAAATCTACATCACCGGGAACGGCGACAACGCCTCCTTCAATAACTAGAACGTCGTTGCGCTCCTTTGCAACCCTTGATGAAACGTCCCTGGGACGGGCTATATCGCATACAACAGCGCCGGATTTGAGGTCGGATGGGTGAATTATGGCATTTATTGCACTGGTGACCGTAATGATGATATCAGCGTCTCGAATTCCCGTATGCACCTCTGTAAATACTTTGGTAGTACAATCGGATTCTGCCGCGATTTCTGTTGCTACCTTGTTTAGTGGTTCGAGGGAACGGTCTACTAGTGCGAGTTCTGGCGTCCGGCGGGCGAGGATGCGAGCACAGGTTCGGCCAATGGAGCCTGCTGCGCCAACGACAGCCGCCTTTGCTTTTGAGGGGTCAATATCCATAATCTCAGCTGCTTTGAGTACACCTTCTATGCCGGTGGCAATTGTATAACTATTTCCTGTTGTAACTGCAATATTAAGATTCTTTGCGATAGTTATTCCGCCATCGCCTACGACCGAAGTATGTGCTCCGAGTCCTATTATGCGTGCTCCCTGTTCTTCGGCAAGCTGTCCAGCCTTGATTATTTTCTCATACACAAAGTCTAGCGGCAGTGTGCTCATCTGGCGCGGCGTGAGCGGACAACCTATAAACCAGCCTTCTGCTTCTTTGCCGGTTGCCGATTTTACGCCGGTGATATGCGAAAGGACCATTGGCTCCTTGAACTTAAGGCCCCATTCGACTAGTCTTTCAGGTAGAAATTTGGCAATGGGATATTTACGGGCAACGTCGCGTTTTGCATCTATCGGATGGATTACAAAGGCAAATTTTTCCAATTTACTTTCCTTGCTTACAAATTTTCACCGTGAGTTTTAAATCAGCGTCCAATTTTCACGCTTGTTTGCAAGCCTCTTCTGTTAGGGCGAGCATTTCGTCCAATGTCGTTGCGCTAGAGACCGCTCGTCTTATCTGGGAAGCGCCTGGGATACTTTTTATGTACCAGGCTAGTTGCCCTCGCATTTCTCTAACTCCACGTTCCTCGCCGTATAGCTCGGTCATTAGGCGAAGATGTTCGCGGGCAACTTCCATCCGTTCCGCACAGGAGGGTTCTGGTGGGATTTCGCCAGTAGCTATGTAATGTGCGGTTCTGCTGAATATCCAGGGATTTCCCAGTGCCGCTCTGCCTATCATCACAGCATCACAGCCTGTTTCTGTCAACATGCGCACTGCATCCTGAGGGCTTTTCACATCACCGTTGCCGATAACAGGGATGCGTACAGCCTTTTTTACATCAGCTATAATATTCCAATCGGCCGTTCCTGAGTAACCTTGTGCTGCTGTGCGACCGTGGATTGTCACTGCGGCGATTCCAACTTCTTCTGCTATCCTGGCGACTTCGATGGCCGTAACATGTTTGTCATCTGGCCCTTTCCGTGTTTTTACCGTCACCGGAATGCTTACTGCTTGGACGACGGCTGACATAACCTCCCGCGCTTGTTCTAGGTTTTGCATTAGTGCTGCCCCGGCGCCTGTTCTCACTACCTTGCGAACTGGACATCCAAGGTTGATATCTATTGCGTCTGCCCCAACAGCCTCAGCCATTGCGGCTGCTGATGCCATTGTGTCAGTGTCTGCACCAAAAATCTGAACAATTACAGGCCTTTCTTCATCCGTCCAGTCGAACATTCTCAGCGTTTTCGAATTTCGATATCGGAGCCCATAACTGCTTATCATTTCCGTCCAGACTGCCGCCGCACCATGATGTCGACAAATCAGTCGGAATGCGTGATTTGTGACGCCTGCCATCGGCGCGAGGACGATGGGAGGGTCAAGCGAAATTCGGAACTCTTGTCGCCGGATTTCAGATGGCCTGCGTTCGATTTTCGTTTTCTATTCTTACTCCCTTATTGGAAAACAATACGAGTAACAAATAGCATACTGATTGAAAGCAGTATCTATTAGCTACTCGTTGCTAGTTTTGATTGCCAATTTTGCTCTTTCATAGAGGATTCTTAGACCCTCTAGTGTAAGAAAGAGGTTAATGATTTCTATTGTCCGACTAAGTGGCGCGATTAAACCGGCCAGTCCACCTGTTGCTATTACCTTTGCAGTTCCTCCCAGCTCACTTTGCACTCGGTTAACTAACTCGTCAATCTGGCCAGCAAATCCAAATAATATTCCTGCTTGCATACTGGTGACCGTTGTTGTGCCTATTGCCGATGGCGGGGTCACTAAATCTATCCTTGGCAATCGGGCAGCGGCGCGGTGGAGTGCTTCTGTTGATATGCCGATTCCTGGCGCAATCACACCTCCCAGGTATTCACCTGTTTCAGAAACGGCGTCTAGCGTTGTTGCGGTGCCTAAATCCACAACTATCGCTGGACCGCCGTAAAGTGCATATGCTGCGATGGCGTTGGCTATTCTATCCGCTCCAACATCGGATTTTGGTTCGTAGTTAATTTTAATTCCCATGTCTTTAGACGGGTCCACTACGAATGGTTCGATGTTAAAGAACTTCCGACATGCTGCGACCATATCCGACATTGTGGGCGGTACAACGTTTGATATGGCTATACCCGTTATGTCTTGAAATTGGATGTTGGAATATTCAAATAAATCCCGAAGAAGCATTCCATATTCGTCCGCTGTCCTGCCGAGTTGCGTACGAATACGCCAATCTGCAATCAGTTGGGAGTCTTTGTAGACTCCTAACATTATGTTTGTATTTCCAACATCGATTGTAAGAATCATCGGTTAACTTGGAGTAGATTGAAGTAAGGGCTCGAGGTCTATGCCAGGTACTCTTCGAGTTTTTTCCGTCGCTTGGCATGGCGGAGCTTTTTAAGAGCTTTGGCTTCAATCTGGCGGATGCGCTCTCGTGTGACCTGAAAGTGCCGCCCAACTTCCTCGAGTGTTCTGGGGTAGCCGTCGTCCAGTCCGAAACGCATCCTCAGCACATCCCGTTCTCGACTGGTAAGCTCTGATAGCACCTCGACAATCCGCTCGCGCAAGAGCTGATGCGATGCGGCGTCGTCTGGCGAAACGGTGTCACGATCTTGAATAAAGTCGGAAAGGTGACTATCCTCTTCTTCTCCGATAGGTGTTTCGAGCGAAAGAGGCTCAGGTGCAATCCGCATAATTTCGCTAACGCGCTCAACCGGCAAGTCCATTTCTCGAGCCAGCTCTTCCATCGTTGGCTCACGGCCAAGTTCTTGAAGGAGGTGGCTTGATGTCTTTATTAGACGGTTGATCGTCTCGACCATATGCACCGGGATTCGAATTGTCCGACCCTGGTCCGCTATAGCACGAGTGATCGCCTGGCGAATCCACCATGTGGCGTATGTGCTGAACTTATAGCCTTTCCTATAATCGAATTTCTCGACTGCGCGAATAAGCCCGATATTTCCTTCTTGAATTAGATCAGGAAATGACATCCCGCGACCGCTGTATCTTTTTGCAATGCTTACGACGAGACGCAGGTTTGCTTGAATTAGCTTTTCCTTTGCTTTTTGAGCTTCCGGAGTCTTGCCGTCGCCTTCAGCTATTGTTTTGGCAAGGGCAACCTCTTCCTCCATTGTTAGGAGCGGAGTTCGACCAATCTCGCGGAGCCACATCCTAACCGAGTCGTCAAGCGGAAGTCCTTCCATGGCAGCGAGTTCTTCTTCATGAACCTCGATGTCATGGACGGGTGCTTCTTCAGGCACAGGGGCTTCCTCGACGAGTTCAGCATCTTTGATCTCCTCGACTACTTGAATTCCTTCATCAGCAAACGTTTGCAGGAGATCGTCTATCTGGTCCGCGTCAATATCTTCTTGGCGGCTCAGAGTGTCGCTGATCTCGTCGTACGTAAGTATGCCCTTGCGTTTGCCTTCGTTTAGTAGTTTTTGTATTTCTGCGTTTTCTTTAATATCTTCAACTGTCACTTTCGTTCATCCCTTTAGGACCAGCTTTTGGATCTACTTTTCCGGTTTCTCTAAATAATTCGATAGCTTGTCTGATTGCTGCTTTGCGCAAATCCTTTGAAGCATCTATTATACCATCTTTCATATACGGTGCAAGAATGTCCGAAGTTCTCATTTTCCTAAGTTTTGATTTCTTTATCAATTCAATACAATCCTGCAAACCTTTTTCATTAAGTGGCGGTATGTCCTCCCGCAATGCAAGCTCGCTTAGAAATCTGCCGACTTCAGTTGTAACTGAGCCTATTATCTTGTTTAGCTCGGCCACTCCATTTTCCCTAACGGCTTCGAACGCCGCTTTTGCCGCTGTGCGGGTTAGGTCGTTTGAAAAATCATTTTCTGATAGCGCTTCTACAATGAGTTGCGCCCCCGCCTCGTTGTGAATTAATGTTCTTAAGATTGAAATTTCAGCCTTCTCAACGGCTGTTTTGGGTTTTGCCCATTGGTTGATAGGCGTTTTTATTCCTTTTATGCTCTGTTGCCTTCGCGCTATTAGTTCAATATCCTGCCTTAGGTGTTCCTCCGCTCTAGTTGTACCCGTCTCAAAGTTCGGATGATACCTTGCGAGCTTTCTAATATGCTTTTCACGTTCGATACTAGTGGGAATCTCAGCCAAGATCCTTACAGCCTGTTTGAGCATTTCTGCTCTGCCTGTGTAAGATGAAAGATCATGGTTCTCCATTAGTATCGCAAGCCTGTAATCTATAATTGGTAGTGCATTTGAAATTGCGGCGGCAAACTCGGTTACAAGTCCTTTCCTAAGCACACTATCTGGATCGTCGCCGCCCGGAAGCCTGGCTATTCGTACGTCGCACCCAGCTTCTTCAAACATGGAAGCGCCTCTAATTGCCGCCGAAATTCCCGCAGAATCGGCATCGTAAGCTAACACTACCCGCTTTGTATAGCGTAGTAGTACATTAATATGTTCCCTAGTGAGCGCCGTTCCTAACGTGGCTACACAGTTCTCGAAACCTGCTTGGTGGCAGGCAATTACGTCTGTATAGCCTTCAACAACAATCGCTTGGTCAAGCTCTGCAATCTTTTTACGTGCAAAGTTGAGACCATAAAGCGCTTTTGTTTTGCTAAAGAGCGGGGTCTCTGGCGAATTTAGATATTTTGGTTGGTCGTCGGAGGCGATGGCCCGACCGCCGAAGCCGATTGTCTGTTCGTGTATGTCAAAGATCGGAAAAATAATCCTATGCCTAAAACGGTCATAATATCCGTCGTCACGATCGCTTTTGATAACAAGGCCTGCCTCTGCCGCACAAGCCAAGTTCACGCCTTTTTTGGTCAGGTAAGAGACCAAGCCATCCCAAGCGGCTGCGGCATATCCGAGCTTAAACTGCTCGATAGTTTGATCGGCAAGC
This sequence comes from Armatimonadota bacterium, assembly GCA_023511795.1. NCBI lineage: Bacteria > Bacillati > Armatimonadota > Armatimonadota bacterium. The sequence goes on from JAIMAU010000007.1 coordinate 24,873, forward strand.
CCGCGCCTGCGAAGATATTCAATAGCGATTGGTGTTCGGTTTAGCAACTCCCGATAGTAGGAAGCTGCTATTTCATTTACTTCCCTAAGGGCATCTCTGCGGCTTGAATGTCGTTTTTGAAGGCGCTCAAGCTCTACTCCCGCACGTTTTGCCAATCGTTCGAGGGCTTCCGGGAAAGTGAGGCTCTCCGCCTTCATCACAAATGCGAAAATATCGCCATGCTCACCACAGCCGAAACAATGCCAAGTTTGAAATTGCTCGCTGACCGTAAAAGAAGGTGTTTTTTCTGCATGGAATGGGCAGAGCCCGACGTGATTTTTTCCGACGCGCTTCAGAGTAACATAGTCGGATACGACGTCAAGAATACTGAGCTTTGTCCGAATCTCATCGATGGCGTCGCGCACATCAGCCACACAGAGCAACCCCCGCTCGGTTAACGGCACTAGTCCCAAAGCGCAATTGTGATGCCTACAACTGTCTTGCCCAAGAATGTAAATGCTACCCTGTTCTTTTCAATGTATTTCGTGACCATTTGCATTCCGGACTTCTGGTGGGACTCTGGGTAGCCGTATTTCATGATAACGTCCTTATAAGTGCTTCCGAGCTTAATACCCTTCGAAGTTCCTATGCCGGGCCAATCCACGCCGAAAGCGGCAATCTGGATTACTATGCCATCAGGGTTGATGATGAACTCGAGGGTATGATTCTTGGGAAACCGATAGATCCATGTAACCTCGGGAGCTGACTGCTTGTTTGCTTTGCCTCCGGTTGAGCCTTGGAAAGGCGATGATTGCCCCGATGCCGAAGAACCGCCTGCTGATGGAGGAGGACCTTCAAGCGCCGCAAAGGGGTTTGATGCCCCACCCATGCCTGGAGGTGGGCCTTCGGCGGTACCGAATGGACTGCCGGCCCCTGTGTCTGTTGCCGCTTGTCTTGTAGACCCAACCCTTATTTCTGTAGGATTGCCGTACTTCTGGATTATGCTCAGTGCCGATCTGCCTAGCCGGATTCCTGCCAGCTGAAGCTCTTTTACCTCCGCTGCATAGGCGAATGACGTGGATATAACCAGGACTACTATGATAGGAATACATATGAATACTTTTGTTCTAAACGCCATGCTTTACCCTCGCTTTCGAAAGTTTGTAGCTAAAAATATTTCTACAATGCCTATTTCAAATCCTCCTTGTGGCAATAATTTTTATAGGCAATGACAAAGGAATCGGAATTACCCTGTTTTAGACAATTCCAATGGAACTTTTGTTCCAAAACGTCAATCATAAAAACGGCACGCTTTGAGCAGGATATGAGTAACAGAGAGCCACATATTTCGTTTGGCAGAAGTACAGTAGCAAGTTGACGATGGCAGCACCATTATGTTATAATGCTTTGGTATGACGACTAACTTACGCTCAATTAGCAGATAACAGAATGGAAAGGTGATAGCACTCGGATGTTCGACAGTAACGAGGCGTTGCTCGCCAGGGTTGAAGAACTCCAAAAAGAGTTAGAGGAGAGCAAGCAATATATAGCAACCCTTGAAAAGGCAAAGAGAGAGCTCGAGCAGAAAATTCGAAGCCTCTCCGAGCCTAGTGGCGAGCCGATTCCAATAACTGAAATTGAGGAGACCCTTAAAAGGTTCGTACGCAAGACAGCTGAGATTCTCTACGCCGAAAAGTGTGTGTTTATGCTTTTTGACAAAGAAAGCGGTGAACTTGTAGCTACTAAACCTGCTTATGGGTTGACCGACGAAGAGATAAAGGCATTCAGGGTCCGTGCCACACAGGGAGTTTCGGGCGAGGTATTCCGAACTGGCAAGCCAATTATAATACATGATGCGTTGAATGACGAACGCACGTACAAGGATAATGTTGCTCTTCTCCATGTTCGCAATGGTGTTTGCGTGCCCCTGATCTCTGAAAAACGCGATGAAGAGGGGCGCGTGATTGAGAGTACCACTATTGGTGTTCTTCATGTTTTCAACCAGCGCTATGGAAACATTTTTACTGAAGAAGACGTTCGCCTACTTCAACGCTATGCAAAGAACGCTACTGCGGTAATTCTGAATGCCCAGATATATCGCGAATTTGTCGCGGAAAAAGAAGACCTTGAGCACATCATCGAGAGTGTATACGCAGGCTTGTTAATGGTAAACAAGGACGGCAGAATCACTCAGATGAATGCCTCTGCACGGTCGATGTTTGGTGCGCAGGGTAAAGATGTTCTTGGCAAAATGTATTATGAGGTAATAGACGAACCAAAGGTAAAGGACATACTTGTCCAATGCTTAACGGAAAATACAGAAATCGCAAGCGAAATCTCGCTCCGTTTGGACGAGAGCGAGAGGATTTATCAAGTACAAACGGCACTTGTTAAGGGCGAAGAGCAGCAACCCATAGGCGTTGTTGCAATCTTTAATGATATTACAGAAATACGAAACGTTGAGCGAATGAAAACGGCGTTTGTGTCAACTGTTTCCCATGAGCTTCGAACTCCTCTGACTTCGATTAAGGGCTTCATTTCTACGCTCTTGATGGATGAAGAGGGTTATTACGACCGTGATACTCAGCGTGAGTTCTACACAATCATTGACACTGAGTGTGACCGTCTTACCAGATTAATTAGTGACTTGCTGAACGTTTCTAGAATCGAAGCTGGCCGAGCGTTGGAACTCAACCTTAAGCCTGTCAACTTGCCGAATCTAATCGAAAAGGTCGTCACCGTCCAAAAATCATACACAAATAAGCATACCTTTAAGATAGAGCTCGATGACCTGCCAGAAATCACAGCCGATGAAGACAAAGTCGACCAAATTTTGACCAACCTAACAAACAACGCAATCAAGTATTCACCAAAGGGTGGTCAAATTACTATAACCGGTACATCAAAAGACGGTATGGTTACAATAAGCGTTGCCGACCAGGGAATGGGAATTCCTAAGGACCACTTACCAAAAGTGTTTGAGCGATTCCATCGCGTTGACAACCGGGATACGCGTGAAGTTGGCGGTACTGGAATAGGTCTCTACCTTGTGAAGCACCTTGTTGAGGCGCATGGCGGCAAGATTTGGGTTGAAAGTGAGCTAGGGAAAGGCTCGACGTTTACGTTCACTTTGCCGATAACGCCTCCGTCTGAGGAAGAGGAAGAAACGAAAGAGAAAGAGGCCGTAGCTTGAGTCTCAAATCGCGGCGAGATTATGCAAAGGCATTTCCTGAAATGGCTCAAGTAACGGTAAAAGTTCTTATCCAAAAGCTGCCTGATGCCGAGGACCTTCCTCTCCCTGATTATGCAACTGCTGGAGCCGCTGGCATTGACCTTCATGCGGCGGTGGAAAACGATACAATCCTCAATCCGGGCGAGCGTAAGCTCATTTCAGCTGGTATACGAATAGCAATCCCCGAAGGTTTTGAAGGGCAAATACGTCCAAGAAGCGGCTTGGCGCTAAGACATGGCATTGGCTGTGTGAATTCTCCCGGCACGATTGATTCTGATTACCGAGGGCCTATTCAAGTGATTTTGATCAACTTTGGCGATAAACCATTTACTATCCATCGGGGAGACCGCATTGCTCAGCTTGTGATTGCGCCAGTCGCGAAGGCAGCCCTTGTCGAATCGAAATTTCTTCCTGAAACTGAGCGCAGCGACGCTGGCTTCGGCCACACAGGTGTTGCTCCGACGAACAACAAATAGGAAACATTGGCTGTTTTAAGTTCATTTGCCAATGCAATTTGCTTGCCGCGAAAAGACAAAGAAGGAAAAGTCTGATGAGTGAGCTAGCATATCGGGAGCTTTATGCGCCTGGCCATTTTGGAAATTGGTACGAAGTAATGGCTCCTTATGAGGCCGAAGAGATGCTTCGCGAGGCGAAATATTGGGGTTTTAACTCATATGGTGACTGGCTTGACGCCGCCGACTTAAAGGACCCACACGACAATCCCAGAAGGGAATACCTGCTGCCCCAGGTGCTCTGGGAACGGAAACAAGAGTTTTATCGCATTGCAGAAAAACTTGGCTTTCAAACTAACCTGGTCATCACCCCAAATCATGTCTATCTCAACCAAGTTTCACCAGAAATCGCCGCCGACAGAAAGGACAAAAGGCTCTTTGGCGGCCAACTGATATGTCCTTCGAAGCCGAAGGGCCGAGAGATTATCTTGAATAATCACCGTAACCTTTTTAAGGACCTGAAGTCAAAGGGGGTTAGCTTGGACTCTATCTCAGGCTGTCCATTTGATTACGGTGGGTGCTCCTGCCCTGAATGCAGCCCTTGGATACTGACTTTCGGAAAACTTATGGTGGAAATCCACGGAATTGCGCGAGAATATTTTCCGGGGATTCAGATGAGGTTAATCGGCTGGTGGTGGACAGCGGAAGAGCATAAGATGTTTAAAGAATGGGCCGACCGCGAGCAGAAAGGGCGGTTTGTGTCATTGGCAGAACACATTCTCTACGGCGAAACCCGTCCAAACCCTGAATTTGTGTTGCCCGAGGGATGTGAGCTTCATGCGTTTGTCCACATTGGATATGCAGAAAAAGCAAGCCCAAGGGATGTCTATGGAGCTTGGGGGCCGGTGATTGCTGCAAATCGTCTTGCTAGAACTGTATATGAACTTAAAGGCATTGGATGCACTGGGTTCCAAGCATATTCTGAAGGCTGCCTTGACGATGTGAACAAAGCTCTTCTAGGCGCACTTTCGTCTGGGAAAGCGTCGGATGCGAAAGCAGTCCTCGCAGAGTATGCGGAAAGGTACTTTGGTGCAAAGGGGCCGGATAAAAATGAATGGGCTAGTTGGTTGGCAGACTGGGGTGAACCATTCACTCGTGATGCTAAAAAGGCTCGCAAGGAGTTCGATAGACTTGCAAAGAAAGCGCGCTCGAGCTGGCGGCTAAAGCAATGGGAAGCCAAATTACGAATCTTTGAGGCTAATGCCGAGGTGTTGGCGGGTAAAGAATGGAATGAGGAACGCCGAGCTGCTGCGGACCGTTTCTTTTTTGAGCGCGAAAAACTATTCCGCGGCATCTGGGGACTTGGACCGGTGCGTCACGTGCTTAATGCTAGATACCATCCGCCACCTTGGTATCAAGAATTTCGAGCGGCAAAGGCTGTTGAAATAGGAGTGAACAATGAGTGTAGTTGACTTAAATCAAATTTCAAAATTCATTGATGTTAGCGCTGAAGCCCAACAACTTCTTAGCAAGAGCGATCAAGAAGCATATGCAAACCTAAACTTTAAGTGGGAAGGTCAACTTATTTCAGCTGATGCTTATATCGTTCTTCATTGCTTGGTTCGTGGACCTGGCAAGGGCGGCATTAGAATGTCCGATGGTGTTAGTCTTGAGGAGACGCGCAGGCTTGCAGAACTTATGACATACAAGTGCGCGCTCACACGAATTCCTTTTGGCGGTGCTAAGTCTGGTATTTGCATTGCTCCCCAGACTCTCACACCAGAGGCTAGGCGTGCGCTGATTGCAGAATACGTTCATATGTTTGGATTGTATCTCCAATCTGGCACATACGTGCCAGCGCCTGACCTTGGCACGGGTCCTTCCGACATGGCTACTATTTATGGCTACACCCATGTTCCTGAATCCGTAACTGGGAAGCCGCCTAGGATTGGAGGACTTCCAGGTCGTGAAGAAGCAACCGGTTATGGAGTTGCTACTGTAGTTAGGATGGCAGTAGCTGATATCCTTGGAAAAGAGTTGTCCGATGCCACAGTTGCAATACAAGGATATGGCAATGTTGGATACTGGACTGCCAAGTTTCTTTCTGAATGGGGCATGAGGGTAATCGCAGTGTCGGATGTTGGGTCTGCTTTATACTCAGATGTTGGGCTGCCTATTTCCGAGATTGGAAAAGTGAATTCCCTGGCAGCTACAGGTATGCCCCAGATACCGCGCGATGAGCTACTGGTTGTCCCAGTAGATGTGTTAATTCCTGCGGCGGTAGAGAATGTCATTACAGAAAAGACGGCACCAAATATTCAGGCAAAATTAGTTGTTGAAGCCGCCAATGATCCTACTACAACCGAGGGCAATAAAATACTCACTGAGAGGGGAATCCCCGTAATCCCTGACATTCTTGCCAACGCCGGAGGCGTTGTTGCTTCATATATTGAGTGGCGCCAGGCGAAGTCTGGAAGCCTTACAGAAAAAGAAGAAACTTATGCGGCTATCGAAAAGCAGCTCTCTCAGGCATATAGAGAGACAACTGAGGTTGCTAGGAGCAAGAATATAACTCATAGATTGGCAGCGCAGATAATTGCAGTGGATGAAGTTGTTCAGTCAATGCGCGACCGTGGCTGGATCTAAGATTGCCTTTTCCTTCTTGCTGAGTTGTAAACTTACCAATCGGGGGCAACTACGTAGTTGCCCCCATTGCTTTTAGCCAATTTGCTAACTAAAGACATTATGTCAATTAGTAATGCCAGTCAACGTCCGCAACCTCTTTTGCATGCCGTTCGATGAATTCCCGCCTTGGCTCGACTTTATCGCCCATTAGAGTGGTAAATATTTCGTCAGCCAGCACCGCGTCTTCCATTGTTACTTGGAGTATTGTTCGCGTTGCTGGGTTCATTGTTGTCTCTGCTAGTTGGTCGGCGTTCATTTCGCCGAGACCTTTGAACCTTTGAACTTTTACGTCCTTCTTACCTCGTATGTTTTTAAGGATTTCTTCTAGGTCTTGGTCATTTTTTGCATAGAATTGTTGATCTTTGCCCACGCTAACGCGGTAGAGCGGTGGCTGAGCAATATATACATGGCCAGCTTCGATGAGAGGCCTCATGTAGCGGAAAAAGAAGGTGAGCAGTAGCGTCCGAATATGATCCCCGTCGACGTCGGCATCGGTCATTATTATAACCCTATCATATCGGAGTTTTCTCAAGTCACAGCCGAACGCGTTTTCTTTGCCGTTGCCATTACCGTTGGCTGTATTCTCTTCGGCGCCATTTTGCTCGTAATTCTCGTCATCACCACTCATGCCGCGGGCGATTCCAGTGCCAAGAGCGGTGATAAGCGCGCGAATTTCTTCGTTTTCCAAAGCTTTATCTAGGCGAGCTTTCTCAACGTTTAAAATTTTACCTCTCAGCGGCAGGACGGCTTGGTATCGCCGGTCGCGGCCCTGTTTTGCGGAGCCACCTGCGGAGTCGCCCTCCACTAGGTAAATCTCACACTTCGATGGGTCGCGTTCTGAACAGTCGGCAAGCTTGCCGGGGAGAGATGAGTTCTCCAGGGCACTTTGTCGCTTCACAAGATCCGCCGCTTTGCGTGCTGCCTCGCGAGCTCTGCATGCCGTAAGAGCCTTTTCGACAATTTTCTTTCCAACCGCAGGGTTTTCCTCAAGGAATTCCGAGAGACCCTCGCCGACGATTGAGTTTACTATACCTTCTACTTCGCTGTTTCCAAGTTTGGTCTTTGTTTGGCCTTCAAACTGTGGGTGAAGTAGCTTGACAGAGATGACTGCTGTCAATCCTTCGCGAACATCTTCGCCTGTGAAGTTGTTGTCCTTTTCCTTTAGAGCGCCAATCTTGCGAGCATAGGCGTTGATTACCCTTGTTAGGGCAGTTTTAAAGCCGGATAGATGAACGCCGCCCTCAGCAGTATTGATGTTGTTTGCGAACGTCAGGATTTCTTCATGGTAGCCTTCGTTATATTGGAGAGCAATCTCTACATCAATGTCTTCGCGTTGGCGTGCGAAGTAGATAACCTTGTGGATAGGGTCCTTATTTCGGTTGAGGTGTTCAACAAATGCCGCAATTCCTGTCTTGTAGTGGAATACTTGGGTTTCTCCGGTTTCTTCGAGCGTAAATGTTATTTTAACTTGCTTGTTAAGATACGCTAGTTCTCGAAGCCTTTGGGTAAGGATTTCGGGGTTGTATTCTATTTTACCAAAAATCTCATGATCGGCTAGCCAGCGAGTGTATGTGCCGGTCTCTTTGGTTTTTCCGATTTTCCTGAGCGGACCGGTGGGTACTCCACGGCGGTAATCCTGCCTCCATATGCCGCCTTTCTGACGCACTTCGACATAGCACCACTCGGAGAGGGCATTTACTGCTGAAACACCTACGCCATGCAAACCACCTGAAACTTTATACGCGCCACTGTTGAACTTTGCGCCTGCATGGAGCATAGTCATCGCTACTTCGACGCCTGACACGCCCATCTCAGAGTGGATGTCAACTGGTATTCCCTGGCCATTGTCGCGGACTGATATGCTTTTGTCGGTATGTAAAGTAACATCAATTCTATCACAGCGGCCCGCAAGCGCTTCATCAATTGAATTATCTACGACCTCGATAAAAAGATGGTGCAGTCCTTTTGGCCCAGTGCTACCAATATACATGGCTGGACGCATTCGTACTGCCTCGAGGCCTTTTAAGACAGTTATTTGATCAGCATCATAATTATTTACGCCGTTAGTCTTTTCTTCCTTTTGTTCAACTGCCATGTCTTGTACTATACTCCTTCTTTAGGACACGCAAAAGCTCTGACAACGATGTGAACGCTGTGTGCATGGGGTGAGATTTTGAGTGCTTATGTTGCTTTTTGCAAATCAATTTTAGCACAAAATGGGTGTGAAAGTCAATTTTTCGAGCGTTACTAGAAGGTTTCAAGACTAGCATGCGAAAGCAAGCTTGGAAAGTAAGAGATTTTCAAACTTGGTCTTTATAGTAACTAGGTTAAGGAGAATCAATCCGGCAAATAGGAGAATAAGTCTACTCCTTGCTAGTTCCCATTCCACGATCATGTGGAACATGTGGTTTCTTAGTTGTTTCCTCGGGGGTTGTTCCCTTGCGGGAAGGAAGCATTGCTGTTGCCGCGCTTTTAAATGGAGTGCGTGGGGCTGGTTCAGGCGGCAATAGTCCTTTTTTACGCTCCTCCGCCTCCTTGAGGATTTCCTTGGTAGAGGGTATTTCTTCTTCTGTGGCAAGCTCAGCGTCAAGTTCGACAGATGAGCCATCCAAGTCTTGGTCTGCACCGGTTGGAATTAGCCCAATGGGATCACCTGGCATTCCGGTAGGTCCAACAGAAATTGTGCCCTTTTGGGTTCTTTCCCCGCCTTCGTCGGCCATAGTATCCTCCTGAAGATTTAATAACATTTGTATTTATTTCCCCAAAAAATTCGAGTGGAAAACAGTATTGTTTCCACAGTCAATGTTGCTGGATTCTGCAAAAGCTAGCTAAGCGAATTTGTAGCTTTGGAAACTTTCTAGCTGGGGTGCTTGCTTTTGTGGTGGGATATGAAGTATTTTAAAGTAGTATCGATTTTTATCTAAATTGGGTTCAGCGGGTAATTTGGTTTACTTATGTCGAGAATAATTCCTATTTTCAGCATTGCCATCCTAGCTATTGTTGTCGTTTCAGCTACCCAACCTGCGCCGTTTGAAAGGACAACTTCTGAGTTGGATTTCCAATTTTGTATAACCGGCTTTGAGCATGATAGTTTTTTTGGTGAGCCTTCTGCACTTGCGCTAGATGATAGGAACTGCTTATTATACGTTGCTGATTTGAAGTTTGGCATAAGTTTGTTTACTTCTGACGGTGTTCCAAAGGGACAGCTGGGGATTCAGTCTGGTATTGAGAAGCCCGTTGGCGTAGCGGTGGACTCGGGTGGGAACCTCTATGTTGCTAATGATTCGGGCGGTCCGATTCGAGTAATGGCTAAAAATGGAGAAATTACTGAGATAGAAATTCCCGTGGAGCAAGGTGAAGAGGTGCCCAAGGTCGGTAGGATGACTTTCGACCGGGATGGCAACCTCTATTTGGTTGATCGCGCTGGGTGCCGGATATATGTTTTTGACAAGAATCGCAAGCTAAAGCTGAAGTTTGGTGCAAAAGGCGACAAACGCGGTCAATTCAAATCGCTTTGCGATGTTGCGGTTGATCGCCAAGGTAGAGTCTATGCCCTCGACGCATCTGGTACGCCTGTCCAAGTGTTTGATAAGAAAGGCAAGTATCTATTCAAATTTGGCTTCCGAGGTGGTGGGTTGGAAGACATAGGGATTGCCTCTGGTATTTTTGTTGACCGACATGACCAAATATGGATTGTGGACAAAGGTCAGCATTGCCTAAAAGTGTTTGACCGCTCTGGCACTTTCTTGAGAAAGCTTGGGGTTTATGGGACTGAGGGTGGCGCATTTTTCCACCCTATTGATATGGAGATGGATAAGTTTGGAAGAGTTTATGTGGCTGAGGCAGGGGGACGCCGTGTGCAGGTATTTTCGCTGGTAAAGCCATATGAACCATTTCAACCTGCGGATATTGGTGGAAATCTTTTGTATCCATGAATTGGCCTGGGAGTCAAAATAAACGTACAAAGGAACAAATTATAGTGTCCGACCGCGAAGTTCATAATCATAAGAGTGACGTTGAAGAAACAGAACCGATAGGTGAATTGGCGATATTTGCTTCGCTGTGGAAGCTTTTCTCGTCTATGAAAACCGCCATAGTTCTACTTTTATTGCTTGCACTGGCGTCCGTATTCGGAACTTTCAAAGAGGCTCCGGACGTTTATCATTCATGGTGGTACGCAACCCTCCTGGGTTTAATGCTAGTCAATCTCTTGGTTTGCAGCATAAACCGCTTTGGTATCGCATGGCGCAGAACTTTTTCGCCTGCTATCTCGATTACGCCCAAGCAGGTTGGAGCGATGAAGAGGTCTGAGCAATTTTGTACCCCTCTGCCTTCCCAGGAAGCTACGGCGAGAATTGTAACAACCCTACGTTCTAGAGCGTACAAAGTATTGCATGTAGAAGAGGAAGGAAATATATCACTTTACTCCACAAAGGGGCGTCTTGCAATCTGGGGGCCGTATTTAACCCACCTGAGTATTCTTGTAATTTTTCTTGGGGCCGTTATAGGTGCAAAGTTTGGCTTCGAGGGAGTTGTAGTTATTCCAGAGGGTGAAATGGTCTCAGTCTACTTTGCAAAAGACTCAGGTCAAGAAAAGCCGCTAGGATTTGAACTGAAGCTACACAATTTCCACATAGTGTGCGATAACCAAGGCCGGCCGAGCGCATATAACAGCGACTTGGAGGTCTTCGACGGAGGTCGCTCAGCTTTGCGGAAAGTGATAGACGTAAACCGGCCACTTACCTACAAAGGGATATCGTTCTTTCAGGCGAGCTATGGGCTAACTCTAAGAGTTGCTGTTACTTCTCCCAATGGTGAGACAGGGTCGGCGAATTTTTGGATTGATGTGGTAGAATCAGAGGGGTCAGTGGACTACAGGCTGCCGAATGTGGAGCCCCAGGGAATCCGCCTTGGGGGTAAGGAGATGGGGGTATTTATCCACGACTTCGCACCAAATTTCAGAGGAATGGTACCAAAATATATGGTCGCACTGCCTCCTGATCCAGCGGCGCTGATATATCTAAATGAGCGTTACCCTAGCGAAATGAGCGTTGAGAACTGGAAATCGCTTGGGTGGATTAGGTCCGGCCAGACGGTTGATTTTAGTGGATATAAAGTTACTTTGGAGGCAATTGAATACTCAAAGCTTGATATCTCCCGCAACCCAGGACTACCAATCTTATATGCCGGATTCATGCTTGTTTTATTTGGCATACTTGCGGCATTTTATATTAATCATAGGATTATTCGAGTAAGCGTATTATCAAGTGAGGATGGAGCTTTGGTTGTGGTTGGTGCAACATCGAGAGCCGACTCATCAATTTTCGATAAGGATTTCGAGCGAATTAGGGATTGCTTGAAATCAGAGTCTTAGTCTAACATAGTTAAGCAGACTAAAGCAGGGTTCTGAGAAGAAGCTTGCGTTAGGTTGCTTGTTATTCGATGAGCTTAGCGTTTTTTACATTAAGCATAACAGCGAGTTTGTTCAAAAGGAGCAGAGGCATGATTAAGAAGTATGGCATTCCCGCCCTAGTCATTTTGGTTTTGGTTGGCATTGGTCTATCAAATATCATTAGGGTGGATGGAGACACCCATACGGCGGCGTATAAAGGTTCTACATTATGCAAAATGTGTCACCAAAATACGCATAAAGAGCTCGTGGAAGCGTATTTAAAAACGGGGCACCCAAAAGCGTTCCAAAAAGCGGATGCTGAGGGGGCAATTGTCGCAGATTTCTCGAGTAATCCTGTTTTCACAAAGGACAAAGTAGCCTATGTTCTCGGCAAAGGCATTAAACAGCAGGCGTTCCTGGATGCTAATCTTCAGGTGCTCCCTGCTATCTGGGACGTAAAAACAAAAAAATGGAAGCCAACGCAGGCAGTTGATGGTGCAACCCAATGCATAGGGTGTCATGTAACGGGTTACAACGCGGAGACTAAGGCCTACGTTGAGGCAGGTGTAGGGTGCGAGTCGTGCCATGGACCAGGAGGCGATCACGTCTCAAATGCCACTGCAAAGGGGTCAATCCTAAAACTAACCGAACTACCTAGAGATAGGCAGACAATGATTTGTGGTGGATGTCACTCGAAAGGAAAGGATTTGTCAGGCAAGTTCGCCTTCCCAATTGGCTTTAAACCTGGCGATGACCTTGCAAAGTTTTTCGTTGATGCCAAACCAACAACTCCTGGTCTAAACCAGCAGTACTCGGAGCATATAACCTCAACTCATTACACGAAGCTTACAATGACATGCACGACATGCCATGACCCGCATAACCAGTCGGGCATAGCACATGAGCTGAGAAAGCCGGTCAACGAACAGTGTCTTGGCTGCCATGCAGCAAAAATAAAAGACATGGCAACTCATGCTCCAAATGCAGCTGCAGACGCCACTTGTGCAACCTGCCATATGCCTTATGGCGAGCATATTTTCAAGAAGTTGGAGAAAAAGGAAGGTTCATGACAAATCAACTTAGCCTAGTATTCTTTAAAATTGCAATTGGGTTTTATATAGGTGCGGCTGTGTTTTATATTGCCAACTTCTTAAGTCAGCGAAGGGCGTTTGGTGATATTGGGAGGGTAGTCCTAATTATCGCTGTCATACCACATATATGTGCAGTAATCATTCGGGGAATCGTTTCAAATCGCCCACCATTTTTAAATTTGTATGAGTACATGCTTTCGGTTACGCTAGGCGTTGTAATATTATACCTGGCGCTAGAATTTTCCACTAAGAGCAAGATTTTCGGGGCAGTTGCTGTGCCGCTGGTAGCTTTGGCGTGTGTTTTTACCTCACGTCTACCTAGCGAGGTAGCATGGACCATGCCAGCGTTAAAGAGCGCATGGCGCGTGCCCCACATCTCAACCGCTATACTGGCATATTCAGCTTTTACTATAGCGTTTTGTCTAGGCGTTCTCTATCTTCTTCGCGAGCATGTCGGAAAAGTGGGAGGATTTCTAGCAAGCAGACTTCCTTCGCTAGATGTGCTTGATCATACTGCCTATCGAATGATTGCTTTTGGGTTTCTTATGCAAACTGCACTATTGCTTACAGGCGCTGTGTGGGCGCAATTTGCTTTCGGGCGGCCTTGGAGCTGGGACCCAAAGGAAGTCTGGGCTCTAATAACATGGCTTGTTTATGCCGCGTATCTTCACACTCGTTTGAGCATGGGGTGGAAGGGTCGAAGATCTATTATCCTGACGATTGTTGGGTTTGCAGTTGTGCTCTTTACATTATTTGGTGTGAACTGGATAGGTAGAGGCTACCACGCAACCTACCAGTAGTCCAATGGCGTACTATCCTATCAACCTTGACCTACAGAACAAGAAATGCATAGTTGTTGGCGGCGGGGCAGTCGCCGAGCGGAAGGTCATCTCGCTGCTTGAATTCGGTGGTCGCATTGTAGTTATTGCTCCAGAGTTAACCCCCGCCCTTAAACAACTCGCCAAGCAGGGAAAGGTGGAACATGTTTCCGCAGAGTACCAGCCAGGTATTCTCCAGGGTGCTTTTTTAGTAATTGCAGCCACGAACGAACGTCATGTAAACGAGGCAGTTGCAGAAGAAGCCGGACATCTTGGCATTCTAGTGAACGTAGTAGACACACCTTCGCTTTGCAATTTCTTTGTGCCGGCAACCGTTAAAAGAGGCGACCTCATCATAAGCGTATCAACTTCGGGGAAAAGTCCGGCTCTTGCCAAGCATATTAGAGAGAAATTAGAGACTGAGTTTGGACCGGAGTTTGGCATGCTTGCCGACCTGCTTGGCGCTATTCGTGAGAAGGTTAAGGCGAAATATTCAAACCAGCACGACAGAAATTCTGCTTACGAACGGATAATCAATTCAAATGTACTGGCGCTTCTCGCCGAAGGCAGGTCGGAAGAAGCATTGGAGGTTGCGATAAAGTGCATCTAATGGTCGTCGGCCTGAGCCACAAGACTGCGCCGATTGAGCTGCGGGAAAAATTGTTTTTTTCAGAGCAACAGCTTCCGACCATTCTTGCCAATTTAAAGGATTCAACTGCCATTTCCGAGTGCGCCATTCTTTCAACATGCAATCGTACTGAGGTTTACATTTGCGCGTCTGATCCCGGTGCCGATACTTCCATCAAGACATTCTTAAGCAGAATTGGTGGTTTCTCAAACGAGGAGCTCACGCCGAAACTCTATGTTTACAGGAGCTATAAAGCCGCCGCCCACTTGTTCCGCGTTGCATCGGGGGTTGATTCGATGGTTATCGGCGAGCAACAGATTCTCGGCCAGGTAAAAACTGCATATGCTACTGCTTCTAAGCATGGTGCAAGCGGGCCAGTGTTGAACACCCTTTTTCAGCAAGCGATTACAGTTGGCAAGAGGGCGAGGACAGAAACCGAAATTGCACGCGGAGCATTCTCCATTGGCTCGGTTGCAGTTCAGCTTGCACGCTCGATATTCGAAGAGCTTTCCGAACGAACGGTTCTAGTCATCGGTGCTGGCAAGATGGCTGAACTGACTATTACCCATCTTGTTTCATGCGGTGTTAAATCTGTTTTGGTGGCAAACCGCACCCATGAGAAGGCCGAACATCTTGCTTCAGAATTCAACGGCCAAGCTGTAAGGTTTGATAACCTTCTAACCGCCCTTATGAAAGCCGATATAATAATTACTTCCACCGGCGCGCCTGAGCCCATTATTTCTCGGAATCTAGTTCTCTCTGTAATGCGTGCAAGGCGCGGCCGCCCAATCTTCTTTATTGACATAGCCGTCCCAAGAGATATTGAGCAGACAGTCGGCTTGATTGATAATGTTTTTGCTTACAACATAGACGACCTCCAGAAAGTTGTTGAAGTTGGAGAGGTAGCCCGCCGAGCAGAGATTGCTAAGGTTGAGGCGTTGATTGCCGAACAAGTAGACGAATTCATGCGCTGGTTTCGCATGCGTGATGTAGTGCCGATTATTGCTGATCTTCAAAAGAAATATGAGGAAATCTGCGATGGGGAAATGAAAAAGCTTAGAAGAAAGCTTGAGCATCTTTCCGAAGACGAATGGAATGCAATTGTAGCAGCGGCGCGCTCAATCCTGCGCAAAGTTATGCACCAGCCATTAACTTTCATCAAACAATGTGCTGAGTCTGAAGATTCCTCAGATAGGCTCAGTTTTTTGCGAGAGCTGTTTGGCATTCAGGTAGATGAGTTGAAAGCTGACGAAAAGATTGACGGGAGTTAGGATATGCCTGACAATAGCTTGTTAATCAAATTGGCAGCGGTTCTTTTTGGCTTGGCGGGCGTATTTTATATTTGGCGGGTTTTTGTGTGCGAAACAATTGGTAGACTTGCATCCTCAATTCCCATCATCGGTTCTATTATCCTTTGCTTCGGGGTGGTCGGTCGCAGTATTGAGATGCAGCAAGTGCCGTTTACCAATTTGTCGGGAGCGCTAGCGTTCATGGCCCTGGCCCTAGCTGCAATATATCTTCTTATGGAGCAGCGGCGGCGGATTGGGGCGCTTGGAACCTTTGTATTTGGAATGGCAACAATTGTACTTCTGATTAGTATTTTTATGCCCCAGCAGATAAATTTGATCCCGTTACCGGCGCCAGCAAACCTTTGGGGCATGATACACTTTGGGGCGAGCTTGCTGGCTTGCGTTGCTTTCACTCTCGCTTTTTTCGCTTCAATTACATACATGCTTCAGGAGTACATGCTCAAGAGAAAGCAAATCACTCGGTTACAGAGGCATTTGCCGTCCCTGGATATGATGGACGATTTAGCATACCGAATGGTGACGCTTGGGTTCTTACTGCTCACAGTCGGAATTATTGCGGGTGTTTTATGGGTCCAATCTACTTTGAGAGAGATTTTGATCTCGAAAGGCATCTGGTTTTTGATTACATGGCTTGTCTATGCAGCCTACCTTCATGTGCGAGTAGTTCGTGGGTGGCAAGGGAAATGGTCGAACCGACTTTTAGTTCTCGGATTTGCGTGCATTTTTGCTGGCTTTGTAAGTATCTTCGTTGCTTACTTAGGAGCAGATTCTACCTATTTTAATCTGCATAGATTTGAGAGGTAATCTATGCGGAGACCTCGTCGATTGTGTTCACGACTTTGCTTCAAGTCGCTTGGACAACGGACACCGAAAGCAATTCTTAAATTTTAATCCGTGCTTTCCCTTCTTCGTAACATTGGGGACAATAGCCGTGTGAGATAGCAATGTCGTGTTCATTACCGAGGTAAGCCTCTGGTGAGACCCATTGGCCATCGGAGCGGCGAATCTTGCCACAAACACAACAAAACGTAAGCATTGAGCCAAGGAGCCTTTTCTGGGTGAGCTCAAGGAGATCTGCTTGAGGCTTTCTTATTTTTTCAAACCGAAGTATGCTTTCATATCCATTTATTTCTTCAATATATTGACCGGATTCCACAATAACTTTATAGCCGCTTTCAGCTAGTGCAGCTAAAATCAACGCCCAAAGTGGGCACGGAGCGGTTCCTCTCTCCCAAGATTTTTGCTCGTTCCATATTTTGCCGCCGAACTGATTGTATTCGACCATTCGATATCTATTGTTAGGTAAATCTTCGAGCTCAATTTTGGAAAAGAACCCGCACGACGTAGCAAATTTTATGAGATTGCAGTACAGCTTCCAAGGGTCGGGATCGCGGAAAGATACTTTCATTTTTTCTTCAATGTAGCGCAAAAAGAAGCTCCCAATGGCCAAATACATTGCTTCTTCGCCTTTTGCGCCGAATAGCCTGTGGCATACTTCACCAAGCCCAAAGAAATAGCCCTCCATTAGGTCTGGTAGTTTTTCTCGTCGTTTTGGTCCTTCGATGACCTGTTTCATGTTCCATTGCCCTTATGAAATCTGCTAATTAATAAAGCATTTTCATGATTTCTCAGCCATCCCTATGGTGCCGGCGGTGTTATGGGTGCGGGGGCAACCGGCGCTTCAGGCGGCGGAGCAGTCTCGGAAGGTGCGTCAGGATTAGCAGGCTCCGCAGGAGCTGGGGCAGACTCGGTTGCCGGCTTGGGAGGGTTATCGGGCGGTGTTGGCGTGTCAAAAGTAATCGGCGCTGAGGGAGCGGCTTCACGCCGGCTTGGGTCGTATATCATATCATAGGTGAAATTCATTAGCCGAGCAAATCCCTGGCGGTCAGGTTTGTCATAGATTGCTGATGAGCTGTCGCTCATCTCGTTCCAATTGTAATAACCTAAGCCATTTGCTGATATAGCACAGTCGACTGCAAATGCCGATGCTCTTTCAGGGGTTGAATCTCCGAAGAATCTGTAAGCAAGAATTAGTTTCTTTCCATCAAGTATCAAAAGGTCCTGTTCTTTCTTTACCGCATCAGACGAGATATTTCCGACAGTGCGAATCATGACAATGTCGGCGAAATTCACAATTCGAACTAGGTTTGCGTTGTTCCAGCGAAAAACATTCGCATCAGGGTGGTCGATACTAAAAGGATAGGCGACTTCGGCGAGGAAAAGGACATCCTTGTGCTTTTTCTTCACGCGTTGGGCGACATCCGCAAGTGCATCAGCAATTAAGCGTGCCCTGAACGTTACATGTTCGCGTACAGCCATCGGCATGTTTTGCTTATCTTCGAATGCATAATCAAAGATTGTCTTATCGCAAGGGTCAATCTCATCGAAGCTTTTATAGTTTGTCCCCCATTTTTTGTTTAATTCAGCTAAGTCATGATATGATGAGCGCATCCATTTGCGGAAATACGCATTCGTCTCTTCATCGAAAGAAAGGGGTAGCCCTTGTTCATTCCTCCAGCCAGTCTCAACACATAAGCCCACTACCGGAAGGAGCTTCCCACCGACCTTCACACGCAGCAAGGAGGGGTCATTGCCATACCTGTCTAGATATACTGACACATAATGCGCGAGTGCTTTTCTGAACTCGCCATCTTGAAATAAAATGCAGCCTTCTTCTACCTGCTTGTCTTGATTAACCGCTGGCTTGAGCTGTAAATGTGAGAATTTCATCAAGTTTTGGCGGTCTACAGCTTGGAGTTGAAGCCAGGGTAATATATAAACTTTCTCTTGCCCGGCCAACTTGTATTCGCGGTCAAGCCAGTACCAATCCCTATCTACCGCTTGACTTACTTCGTGGTCTACGCAGATTGTATTGAACCCAAGGTCCTTAATTTTCTTGAGTTCGGCGGCAAGAATTGCATCGTCGCTCTTCCAAGGGTCCCACCAATGCCCGAAGAAGTATATTGACTTTAAGAGTTGTCCATCTGGTAGTCTCAATGGGTCCTGTGGTCTGATTGGTCCTGCAAAAACAGACAAAGCAATGTTCAACGAAACTAGGCAAAGGGCGGTTTTAATGATTAGGGATTTCATGCAATCATCCTCCTGCACGTACGGCGAAAGCTTTATAAACTGTCGATAACGCAGCCGGCCCCGTATAATTACTGGCATTCTACCATGCGTTTAAGAGCAGGTCAAGGCGACAAATTTCAACGGTGATTATACTTAAAGGCTTTTTGAATGGATTGGGAACAAGTGAGGAAACGAACTAAGGCTTTTTTACCTAGTCTATTAAAGCTAATTCACAGCTCCAGATATAACCAAAATTATCATGCGAGGACTTCGATGATTGTAAATATCCTCTGCTTTTACTGGCCCTGTTCGCAGAAAGTTCACAAAGTTTTGCAATTACCGACATTGACAATTTGCCGTACCAGGCATAGAATTGGGGTGATAGGTGGTGGAAAGTGGTAAATTGTTCCACAAACGACCAGGAATGACCTGACTCGGCCAATGCAAAGAAAGGGAGGACAAATTTTGATGGCACCTCTCGCGATACCAGAAGGTGTGGTCACCGACATCCAGGTAGAAACTCAGCCGGCAGGTCTGACGGCCATGTACATGGTCGAGGCTCAGAACGCCGAGGAAAGCAAAGAGATAGCGGTCCTATTTAAGGAGTTCGCGTCAGCGGTTGACGTTGTGCAACTTTGTACAGGCAGGCTAATGGGCTATGCGGTGAGGGCACGTGACCAAGAGCAAAACCTCCTCCTAGACCAGATATACAAAGTAATCACATCTCGTTACCACGGTTTCGTAATACGGCAAAAGCCGATTGAACAATGCATGTTTGAACTTTGCCGCGAATTATGCAGGGACTACGGAGGAAAAATGTTAAAAATACCCACCTGCGATATCTGTGGGAAATATGATCCCTTCCCCAGTACTATCGTGAACCTATTGAATGAGCGCGGCACGACAATCGCTTCACGTACATACTGTGCCAGTTGCACAGCTGAATGGGGTGATAGCCCCAGCAAAGAGTTTCTGATTTCCCTCCTTCAGGCTGACAAACGTAATTTTGGTTCTTTGCTGGGGATGAATATTGTCAGGAAGCCTTTGCGACGAAAGCATACAATTGGAAGTAAACCATGCGGAAAATACCTTGCTTTCAAGATAATGTCTGATGCTGACCAGCAGTCAGCCATGGGGTAAACTTTTCGGGGGGCAAGCCCTTGTTTTCAGGAGCATACGCACATTCTGTTGACAGCAAGGGTAGAACAGTAATCCCTGCTAAGTTCAGGGCAAGGCTTGGTGAGAGGTTCTACATTACAAAAGGGATGCATGGATGCCTGTGGGTACTTTCTGATGAACAGTGGAGACAATTCCAACAGGCGCTTGCACCAAAATCACTCCTTGCCTCCCAGGCGCTTAAGCTTGAAAGGTTTTTCGTGGGCTCCGCGGTCGAGTGTATACCGGATGGCCAGGGAAGGATTTTGATTCCCCAGAACCTTAGGGATTACGCGGGAATCGACGGAGATATATGGATCGTGGGGCTCACGAACAAAATCGAGATTTGGTCCACCGACCGTTGGGAAGCATTCAATCGTGAGTTGACTGACGAAGAAATTCAGAGAATAGGTGAGAGTTTGGAGCTAGGCTAGCATTGAGGCTTGCCCGCATCGGAGGACACATAATAAAAAGCAAACAATCGGAAACTACCTGCGTCACACTACGTTATACCGGGCGGGATGTTTTTTTATGCTCCCCTTGCGCTGCCCGCCCGGCTTTTTTATCTTTGAAAAAACCCTGTTGCTGATTGGGACGACTTAATTAGGTAAAGAATCATGCGCATGATTCTTTACCTAAGGCCTCTATACACAATTCCCTTCCGTGGTTCGGCCATCCAGTCTGCTACTGTTTCCCGCCATCTCAAATAGTGAGGCGTGTTCTTGTGGGCAGCAGCATCCTCGGCAGTTTCGTAAGCCTCATAGAGGATAAATCGGGAAGGGTCATCCTCAAGCTGAAGCACATCAAATCGTACGTTGCCAGGTTCTTTTACAGACTCACGTGCGTTTTCAAGGGAGGCCTTGATAAAATCCTGGATATTCTCCGGCTTAACATGAACATGAACAAGAGTTACATACATAACATCAACCCCTTAAAAAATAACGATATTAAGGTGGCAGGCTGGTGGCTTTTAAATATGCCAGTACTTCATTTTACTCCAATTTTCTAAGCTTTCCTTCTTTGTTGACTCTTCAGCCTATATTCCATACAATGAAATAAGCACCTTATGGGTATTCGGAGGTCTTATTGATGAGTAATTTCTTGCTTAGCGTAGTCATTCTTCTTGCGGTTGCGCTGTCCGCATGCGCAGAGATACCAAAGCCTAAATACGATGAGCAACTTGCGGGGAAACCACCATTCCGCCGACTATTTCTAGACGCTATGGTAGTTGAGGAATCATCGGGCCTAGCAAGAGTTTTCCACTCGGCTGAAAAGCACGAGGGCAATCCAATAATACGAAAGGATAAGCCATGGGAGGAATGGGGGCCCTATCTCTACGGGACAATAATGCACGATGAGGGGAAGCTCAAAATGTGGTACCAAGCGATCGGCAACATAAGTGGACCAACAAGGGGTTTTGTATGCTATGCTGAGTCCCAGGACGGCATTAGGTGGACAAAGCCAAATCTCGGTGTTGTGGAATGTGACGGGTCGAAAGCAAACAACATCGTCGAGACCAACGAGAGCTTCCATATTCCGTGTGTGTTTAAGCTTTCCGACTCCAGCTGGGTCATGTATGGCTATGGTCGGGGCATTGGGCCGCACCTAACCTATTCTTCCGATGGCATACACTGGCATGATGCAACAACATCGCCCCTTTTTAAATCCTCAGACGTAATCAACTTTTTCTGGGATCCTTATGAAGAAAGATGGGCTGCAACGTATAAGACTCACAACCGCAGACACAGGGCAGTTGGTATCGTTTTTTCTGAAAATGGCTTAGATTGGAAAAAGCCGATTGATAGTGCAGTATTTGGCGCAGATGATCTTGACCCAGATGCTACTCAAATCTACGGCATGCCAGTATTTCCCTACCAGGGTTTATATATTGGCCTCCCATGGGTCTATCATGCCCGTTTCATCAAATACGGAAAGTATGAAAAACCTGAGCAAATGTATGAAGCGCAGGAGGGCAGTCCGCGGACGGTGGATGTACAGCTTGCTTGGAGTTGGGACCTGATAATTTGGACGCGAACACCCGAACGTAAGCCTTTTATTGCCCTTGGACCAGAGGGAAGCTTTGACTCCAAAGGCATTTATACCGCTCGCGCTCCCGTCATTGTTGGCGATAAGCTCTACTTCTACTATGGCGGCCATAACAGGATTCATGATGATGAAGGTGGTGAATGTGCTGCCATCGGGCTTGCCACACTTAGACTAGATGGCTTTTGCTCCATGCATGCCGACGAAAATGAAGGATGGTTTATAAGCCGCCGCGAGGTATTTAAAACACCGAAGGTGGTAATTAACGCAAAGGTTGGCCCGAATGGTTATGTGGTTGCAGAGTTGCTGGACAGAAACAACAATGTAATTCCAGGATTCTCAAGAGACCAGTGCATTCCTTTTAGAGGCGATGATGTCCGCCATGTTCTCTCATGGAAGAATGAAACATTCGCTAATAAATATAAAAACGCAGACAAGAAGATACGCTTTTTCCTCAAAAACGCCGATATTTATTCCTACATTCCGGTGGATATAGACACAAGCAAGGACTGGGACAACAGGAAATTGCATTAAACTCAATTCCACTTCCTGGCGCGTACAAATTGGTAAAAGGCTTCTGCAAAGTTGTGCAATCGAGGATGTTCTTGCCGAACCACAACCTTGCAGAGACACATCCAATTGACGTTGCGATGAAAAAAGCAACTTTTTGGATCCTTGATGTTGTTATTGGTCCCAATGAGAGGCAATTTTATAAGATGCTTGTATTTCCTTATCAGGTTTGTATATCGGCCTATGTTGGATGTGCCGTGGATGATTATACTAATCGGAGGAGCATTAGATACGTTTCGAATCCTTAGGGATTTCACTCTGGGCAATCAAAAATTAAGAGGTGAATGGAATGTCAAAAGCCGACCGACAAGTTTCGCGAAGGGATTTCCTCAAAACGTCGTTGGTGGGGGCAGCATTACTCGGGTTAAATGGCTTTTCTACCGACGCCCGGGCAGATGCCGAAAGGCTGCCGAACTTTATTGTTATATTGGCCGATGACCTAGGTTACAATGACCTAAGTTGTTATGGCTCTGAGTTGATTCACACGCCAAGGCTTGACCGAATGGCAGCTGAGGGAATGAGATTTACTGACTTTCACACAAGTGCGCCAGTATGCACGCCTACACGCGCTTCCCTCATGACCGGATGTTATCCGCTGCGGGTAGGACTCCCTGCAGTCATCAACTATCATAGCAAGATAGGTATCAGCTCGGATGAAACTACCATTGCCGAGTTGTTGAAGTCTCGTGGTTATGTGACGGCATGCATTGGCAAGTGGCATCTTGGCTGGCAGAAACAGTTTCTTCCGACTCGACATGGTTTTGACTATTACTTTGGCCTTCCTTACAGCAATGACATGTCATATAATGGTTTTCCTGTGCCGCTAGTTCGAAATGAGAAGATTATCAAGCAGCCTGCAGTGCAAGAAACTCTTACCGAGCGCTACACCGCCGAGGCAGTCAAATTTATTAAGGAGAACAAGGACCGGCCGTTTTTCTTATATCTTGCGCATACCTTCCCGCACGTTCCGCTCCACATCTCAGAAAAGTTTGCAGGCAAGTCAAAAAGAGGGCTGTATGGCGACGTTGTCGAGTGCATTGATTGGAGCACTGGCGAAATATTAGATACGCTCGCACGGCTTGGATTGGATAAAAACACATTAGTTGTCTTTACCTCCGATAACGGTCCATGGCTGACGAAGAAAGAGCACGGCGGCTCTGCATTCCCCCTGCGCAACGGCAAGGGCTCAACCTGGGAGGGTGGAATGCGAGTGCCCTGCATAATGCGCTGGCCTGGGCAAATTCCTGCTGGAACGACATGCGATAAGCTTGCGACTGTTATGGATTTTTTGCCAACCTTTGCACGGCTTGCAGGAACCCATGTGCCAAGTGACCGTGTCATTGATGGCAAAGATATTTGGCCACTCATGAGAGGCGATAAGGATGCGATTTCGCCGTACGAGGTGTTTTATATGTATCGCGTCGAACGGCTAGAAGCCATAAGATGCGGCAAGTGGAAGCTTGCGCTACCTAGGCAGGAAGTAGGCACGAAGGAGAACATACCTCTTTCGCTTTATAATTTGGAAGAAGATATTAGTGAGACAACCGATGTCTCGAATATGTACCCAACCATCGTCAAGCGCCTCCAAGCATATGCCGAACGCGCTCGTGAAGACCTTGGTGACTCATTGACGGGTGCAATTGGCAAAAACCGCAGGCCGCCGGGGAGAGTGGATTAATGGGTTGTTTTCAGTTTCGCATATGCTAATTATGGGTATCCTTCACCAGGAAAATTTCCGCGGAGGGATTGCTATGCATTTAAAGACGATGAACGACCTTTTCTGGGAAGAGATGAGGGACTTATATACAGCAGAATAAATGCTCGGTAATGAGCTTTCTAAGCTGGCGGCAGAGGCTTCGAATGGTTGCTTGAGGGATAGCCTCCAAAGCTTTGCCAACGATTCCCAAAGGCAGGTGGAGAGGCTTCGACAAGCATTTATGATGATGGGTCAGCCCCTTGAGGTTGAGGAATGCAAAGGCATGGAAGGACTAATTAAGCAGGCAGACTATATGGTCGAGCATGCGGCGGACCCAGAAGTTAGGGATGCGGCCATAATCTCCGAAGTTCAAAAGATGAAGCACTATGAGATTGCGGCTTATAGTAATATGCGAATCTTCGCCGATAAGCTTGGCATGCAAAACATAGCTAGCATGATGGCAGACGCATTGTATGATGAGCAAAAGATTGACAATGAGTTAACTTCGCTTGCCGTTGGAATAATTGCATCTAAGGCGATAGCGGCCTGAGTAAAACCACAACCCACAGTTGCAAAGGTAAGAGTTAAAGGGCGGGTTATTCCCGCCCTCATATCATTACTTACTTGCAGAAGCCGGGGGTTTGGGAATGCGCTTTTGGAAATTGCGGATTATCCCTGTGATTTTTGGGTCTTCTGGGATTGAGTTGTTGATGGGCACTAGCTCTCCTTTACAACTCATTAAGGTATAGCGGTTCGTAATTCTGTCTCGATGGAAAATGAGGCGCGTTTTCCCGACATATATTCCGTAGTACCATGCTTGCGTGATTGGGACAGCCCCTATCCAAAACGCAGTTGGCTGGCCGACAGCGGTCATTTCTGGTTTGTCGAGTCTGGTATGAGTGTGGCCCCCGAGAATAATATCAATACCAGGAACCGCTTTTGCAAGGGCTTTGTCTTTTGAAAATCCGAGATGACTCAATAATACAACTATATCGGCTTTCTCTCTGAGTTCCGGTACAAGCTTTGAGGCTACTTCTGTTGGGTCCAGCGCCTTTAATCCAAGTTCGGGGCCAGATAAATATATATTAGGCTGTGTTTCCACTAGGTTGTTTGTGAGGCCAAAAATTGCTATTCTTATGCCGTCAACTTCCTTAATTACGTATGGTTCTGTAAACAGTTTACCGGTGTCCTTATAGACAACGTTTGCACAGACCCAAGGAAATGTCGATTCGCGGAGGTTCCTAAGCAAATCACCGGAGTGCCACTGGAAGTCATGATTCCCAGGCACCATCGCATCATAACCGATTGCATTCATTACAGCTACAATCGAGCCGCCACGAAAGGCTCTGGCCAGGGCGCCGGAGCCGTGGGTGGTATCACCAGAATCAACGACAAGAACTGGTGTTTGTTTCTCAGCGCGTGTTTTGTTTATGATAGTAGCTATACGAGCCATGCCGCCTACATCTTCTATTGCAGGTCTGTTGCTTTTCGCGTCGGCTGGCAAAGTGAATGGCAAGTCATGCAAGTGCAAATCATTTGTGGAAATGAACGTAATCTCTAGATATCGTGGTTTTTCAGCGGATGCAGTAGTGGCCGAGATAATTAAGAGAACGAAGAGTAAGAAATAGATATTGCGTTTAGACCTCAATTTTACCTCCGAATGTGATGATAATTTAGGGATTTTCTATGTGCATTATATGCAAAAAACCGATTCTTGTGCAAGGACTGCATAAGTTATTCAATGGTTACAGTGCGTATGCTACTTGGCATCGAGCGGCTGGGTTCTGAGAGGGTGAAGGTGCGGCCAAAATACGATGGATAGGCGGTCATAATAGTGTTTAGGTCTCGGACTGTAACGGTTTGTGGCTTGCCGAGGGTTATCGTTGAATAAAGCAAATCCTCAGGGTATGGACTGTGTCCATAAATTCCTAGCGCGTGGCCTAGCTCATGGGCAATTGTTGCTTGAACATCAGCAGCTGATGCATATCCTCCGCTAGGCAAGTCAATTGCAATCTTAATTGAAGCCGAGTGAAGAGTATTTGACGAATCGACCTTACATTCTGTGCGCCCAAGAGTCTTGTCTCCGAGCTCGCTCTGTTTGACAAATGTAATAGTGGCGTCGGCTGGGCTCCCCGGAGGCACGACTTTGACTAGAGGTTGCATTCCGGGCTGGTTCCACTCGTTTGCTGCATCAATGTAAAGGTTCTGGTTTGATGGGTAAATCTGCGCCCAGTTAGTTGGAAGGTAGACAGCAACAGTCATTGGTAGATGGTTCCAATGAAAAAGGCCTTCGAGGGAAGACACATAATTTGGCACAAATAACTGGTCGTTTATTGGTGGGGGAGTTGAACTGCCTCCGCCACACCCAACAAGGTATGGCAGTATTACAAAGAGGGCGATTGCGAGAAAGCTTCTCGGTATGCGCTTAGCCATTTTTTTCTCAGCGATAAGGAATCTTTCCGGGGCTATCCCTGCTACTGCTCAAAGTGTACCAGATATTTGATGTTAAGGACAATAGAAAAACAAAAGTTAGTTAGGTTTGATTGCGATATCGCATCCAAAGAGCCAAATCAGCGCCAACCATAATTGCGTTCAAAGAATATAGAGCAATTACAGGGTCCGGGTTGTAGATTATTTTGTGAGCTATGCCGGAAAGGTAGCCGATGGTGATAAGCGTTAGGAAAATAGCGCTTTTTCCGCCAACATTTTTCGTTTTGATTGTCTTGTATAGAGAAAATGGCCAACTTGCTCCGAAGCATAGGAGCATAATCGTTTCAAAGATGCTCATAGTTGTTGTTTATTTGAACCCTCTGTGTGTAATTTTTAGCTTTTATTGACCTATGTTTGAAGAAAAGGGCGGGTAAGAGGGCCCGCCCTTGGTTTTTATTCCTAGCTTCTCACTTTTGGCTTATTTATCTCGGGCTTCGCCTCCCCCGCGCTCCTCAATAACTGCTTGTGCGGCGGCTAGGCGGGCAACGGGGATTCGCCTTGGCGAGCATGATACGTAATTAAGGCCAATTTTATGACAGAATTTCACGCTTTCTGGCTCGCCGCCGTGTTCTCCACAAATGCCCAACTTAATATTCGGGTTGACGGCTTTTGCATCTTCCACACATATCTTCATCATTCGGCCGATGCCTTTTTGGTCGATAGTCTCTGTTGGGTCGGTTTTGAAAATGCCTTCCTTGAGGTAGACTGGCAGGAATCGGCCAGCGTCATCGCGCGAGATGCCGTAACCCATTTGAGTAAGGTCGTTTGTGCCGAAGCTGAAGAATGCAGCTTCCTTTGCTATCTCATCAGCGGTTAAAGCAGCGCGCGGGACTTCGATCATTGTGCCAAACGAATAATCCACATCTATTCCTTCTTTTGCCATCGTATCTTTTGCGACTTTATCGAGCCGCTCTTTTATCCAAACCAGCTCGTTCACAACCCCCACCAGGGGTATCATTATTTCTGGATGAACGTCTATGCCCTCTTTCTTGACTTCGCATGCCGCGCCTATAATTGCGGCGGTCTGCATGCTAACAATACCAGGGAAGTAGATTGAGAGGCGACATCCTCTTAGTCCGAGCATTGGGTTTGCCTCGTGCATCTCCGATACTTTTCGAAGCAGTTTTTCTTTTTCCGGGAGCTCCGGATTGTTTGGATCTTTGCACCTGAGCTCGGTTACTTCGACTAGCAATTCGTCCATTGGTGGAAGGAATTCATGAAGTGGTGGGTCAATTAGGCGGATAGTAACTGGCCGACCGCCCATTGCTTTGAAAATGCCGACAAAGTCTTTGCGCTGGAGTGGCTCGAGGCGGTCAAGAGCCCTTTGGCGAGTTTCTTCATCCTCAGCCAAAATCATTTCGCGCACTAAAGGCACGCGGTCGCCGAGAAACATATGCTCGGTGCGACATAGGCCAATACCTTCCGCTCCAAGGGCGACTGCATCTGCCGCATGTTCTGGCGTATCCGCGTTCGCACGCACGCCGAGTCTGCGTACCTCGTCTACCCATGCCATAAAGGTGCCAAAATCGCCCGTAACACTTGCGGGCTCTGTTTCGAGCGCAGTGTTGTATACTTCGCCCAGTGTGCCGTCGATTGTAATTACATCGCCTTCTTTGATGACTGTGCCGTCAACGTGAATTTCACGCTTAGCTTCGTCTATGTGGAGGGCGCTACATCCGCAGATTGTAGGTATGCCATATTGGCGAGCAACTAGGGCGGCGTGGCTTGTGCGTCCTCCGCGTGCTGTCAAAACTCCGACCGAAGCAAGCATGCCGCCAAGATCGTCGGGGTTGGTTTCCTCGCGGACAAGAATAACTTTTTCGCCTGCTTCAGCCATTTTGATAGCCGTCTTCGAATCAAGTGCTACCTTTCCGGAAGCGCCGCCTGGCCCTGCGTTAAGTCCCCTGGCAAGCGGCTTTGGACGCTCGCTGGGGGCAGCTTTGATTCTCGGGTTAAGGAGCTGTTCGAGCGCTTCAGGTGCAACTCGCATAAGTGCTTGCTCCTTCGTGATAAGTCCCTCATTTACCATGTCAACGGCAATTTTTACAGCCGCAACGCCGGTTCGCTTGCCAGCGCGACACTGAAGAATAAAAAGTCGGCCTTTCTCAATGGTAAACTCAATGTCCTGCATCTCCCGATAGTGCTGCTCTAGTTTGCGAGCTATCTCTTGGAACTGGTCGTGAATATGCGGAAATTCACGTTCCATTTGCTCAATTGATTCGGGAGTGCGCACGCCGGCAACAACGTCTTCTCCCTGGGCGTTCTTTAAGAATTCTCCGAAGAGTTTGTTTTCGCCAGTAGCTGGGTTACGCGTGAACGCCACGCCGGTACCGCTGTCGTCGCCCATATTGCCGAAGACCATCGCTTGGATGTTGACGGCGGTGCCAAGGTCATGAGGTATTTTTTCGCGGTTTCTGTAGATTATCGCTCGTTCGTTATTCCAGCTCTTGAATACTGCAATAATTGCCAAACGAAGCTGTTCGAGAGGATCGCCGGGGAAATCTCGCCCTATAACCTCTTTAAAGTATGCTTTGAATTGGCTGACGAGCTCTTTAAGGCCGGCAGCATCCACATCTGTGTCTACTTTTGCTCCAAGCTTCTTTTTAAGTTCATTGAAGATTTTCTCAAAGTTCTCTTTTTTAAGCCTGGGATATTCGCTAGAGAGAACGATATCGGAGAACATCATTATGAAGCGACGGTAAGCGTCATAGCCAAAGCGCTCGTTGCCAGTCGCCTTGATGAGCCCCTGAAGGGTATCATCGTTCAGGCCGAGGTTGAGAACTGTGTCCATCATGCCGGGCATTGAAAACTTTGCGCCGGAGCGGACGGATACGAGCAGCGGGTTGTTTGGATCGCCCAGCTTTTTGCCCATATCCTTCTCGACCTCGGCGAGAGCGGCCATAACCTCTTCCCAAAGGCCATCGGGAAGGCGGCCGAGCTTGAGATACTCGTTGCATGTTTCGGTTGTGATGACGAACCCAGGCGGGACAGGCAGGCCGATATTTGTCATTTCACAAAGGTTGGCCCCCTTGCCGCCGAGAAGGTCCCTCATCTTCGCGTTGCCCTCGCGGAATAGGTAAACGCGTTTCTTGTTAGACATGAGTCATCCTCCTTGTGTTTTATTTAAAATTTGGATATGCGCATCATTAGCTGATGCATGCTGGCAGTTATGTTATCTGTTCGGCAGTCGATATTTCCGCCGCCAGCTTATTGTATGGTAATTTTAATCGGTCCTGCGCTTGGCCT
This sequence comes from Armatimonadota bacterium, assembly GCA_023511795.1. Taxonomy (NCBI): domain Bacteria; kingdom Bacillati; phylum Armatimonadota; species Armatimonadota bacterium. Next base: position 54,729 of record JAIMAU010000007.1, read on the forward strand.
TGCATTTCGGTCGGCCAGTGTAAGCATTGCAGTGACCGAATACTCACCCGCCGTCAGCTGTGTTCCCTGGCTTCCTGTTTGTCGCCAGGTTTCTCGAAAGCTCTTCGATTCTCCAGCTTGCAGGGTCAGTGATACAAACGCTTGGGTGAAGGCTTTGCCTTTTGACCAACGCCAGACTTCGCGTCCGCCTTGAGTGATGACGAAGTCATACATTTGGCTTGAAGAGAAGTTATATGTCACCGGTGCGGTACCTACGTTTGTGATTGTGAAGATGAGAGTTACCGGTTGACCTTTCCGGTAGGTTTCCTTATCAGCCTCTAAGGTTAGCATTATGTTGCCATGCATGCTTGTGCTCTTTGGCGGTGTACTTGGCGTCGGATTTGGGATGGGAGCCGGTATGTATTCCATGCTACGGCTTATCCCATAAATTAGCCATTCACACCCCTGAATGACACCGGACATTAGTTTAGCACGTATCTCATCTCCGGGCAACAGGTAGTAAGCTGCCAAAGAGTCTATATTTCGACTATCCTTGTAATCAATCTGACTGCCGCTTTTCCAGAGGTAGTTTTCTGCTGTAATAATCCGTGCTCCATACGATGGGTTGAGTACTTTGTGGTTTGAGCTTGAATTAACCCGAAGCTCGAGCTTCGCACGCGGAAACTCCATTCGTCGAATGCTCAACACAGTTGCTTTGATGTCGGAAATCTCGCTTGTGGAGAAGAATTCCCTTGATTGGGCGAACCCAGCCGTAGACACCCATAAAAAGATGGCTACCCAAGGTACAAATTTTGATGACATTACAGGCACCCCTAATTAGGTTGCGTTTTTTGCTCTGTCCCAAATAGCATCCATTTCTTCGATACTCATTTGACTTAGTTGTCTGCCACTTGATTGTGCGACCTCTTCGATTTGTTTGAATCGCTCGATAAAGCGGTCGGTCATTCGCCTCAATGCATCTTCAGGATCGACTTTTGCCCACCTAGCGACGTTTACTACAGTAAAGAGGAGGTCGCCAATTTCATCGGCGATTCTTTCTTTATTGCCGACTTGTATCTCGTTTTCTAACTCAGAAATTTCCTCGCGAACTTTTTCAAGGACAGCATGCATATCAGGCCACTCGAACCCTGCGCCGGCGGCACGTTTTGAGATTTCCATAGCACGTGCAAGGGCTGGAAGCGTCCTAGGCACACCGTCTAGGATTGATTTCCTTTTTTCATACCCAGGCTCGCAGGCTTTGATTTCCTCCCACCGATGGAGAACCTCTTCCGCGCAGGCAACTTTTACATCGCCAAAAACGTGTGGATGGCGGCGAATTAGCTTTTCGGAGATTGCCTCGAGTACGTCCTTGATATTAAATACTCCCTCTTCGGCGGCAATCTGGGCGTGAAAAATAATCTGAAGCATTAGGTCGCCTAATTCAGTTTTTAATTCAGCCAAGTTGCCAGCATCAATCGCTTCTAGCACCTCGTATGTCTCTTCGAGTAGGTATTTTTTCAGCGTCTGATGAGTTTGCTCCCGATCCCATGGGCATCCATCCGGCGCTCTAAGTTTTTCCATTATGCTGACGAGTTTCTCGAAGGATGTTCCTACATTATCGTTCACTTTGGTCTCCCATTGGCGGAATATATACTGTTGTCAGGTGATCGAATTCATATCTGTCAAGCTCAAAAAGTGGGATTTCGCGCACCTCTTGTTCTGGCGTTCCAGCGGCGGAGATGATGCTAATCTGATAGTCGTCTGGATATACTTCCATAAGAGCGAGCTTTACCTCGGATGCAATAAGCTTGTCGTAAACTTGGTAAATTAGATTACCCATCTCAAGGTCAGGCCTAACCTTGCCAAGAGCCAAGGCATCGAGGATTTTTAGACCCTCGCCAAGAACAATCCCAAGTGCCTCTAGAGACGCTTCGATAAAACTTTCTGAGCCAACTATCCTTATAGGTATTCTTTTATTGGAAGCCTCGCGCAGGAGGATTCGCACTGATTCTTCACCGATAAGTGGGTGACCCGGCACTGCGTATACCACTTCAGCTGAACGGCTAGCCTCTTCGAGTACTAGTTTGGCAATGCGCGAATACACTTCGTCAAAGCTTTTCGCCGATTCATAAATATTATCGAAGGAAATGAATTTAATGCCATCCTTTGCCAGACCATTTATAGCAGGATGCCTGGATGTGCGCACAAAAACAGTGGGTGCAGACCGGATAGCTTTCCGCGCACCCACCGAGATTTGTTTATAGTCGGATGGCCCAAGGCCAACTACGGTGATCACTACTTCTTCTGAGCCGCAGGGTTTGATGTCTGCTGTCCTGGGATAGGCTGAGCCTTCGGAGGCTGTAAGAACCGCCTATATCGTTCGATGTTAATCTTAATATCCGATTCGTCGCGGAACTTATTGAGCATTGATTCAAGGTCGTTCTTCTTTGAGCCTCGCTCTATCATCAGCTGGTTCCAAATACCGTATTTTACTTGTTCGAACGGCTGGACCTGCTTTGGCTTCTTTTCAAGTACCTTGAATATCACGTATCCATTGCCGCCAAATATTGGCTTTGTATATTCGCCTTTCTTTTTGCTGAGGACGGCATCTTGTACTTCCTTAGGAAGCTCAGGGTCGCCGCGGACAATTGCTTTTCTTAGACGCCCGCCAACTGCGGCGGATACGCGGTCAGTAGACTTCTGCAGCGCAACCGTCCCAAAGTCTACCCCCTTTTGAAGAAGTGCGTAAGCTTCATCGGCGGTCTTCTTGTCATCTGTAAATATGGCGGCAACCAATGCATATTCAGGTTGAGTGTAAATGGTGTCTTTATGCTTTTCATAGTATTCGCGAACTTCCTTATCGGTAACTTTGACTCCGCGAGTCACGAGGTTGAAATGTGCTTGTTGAACTCTAAGAAGGTCCCTAGCTTGTTCTTGGGTAACGCCAGCCGCCCGTAGCCTATTCATAAAGAATGGCTGTTTTTTTGCGTGATTGTACCGTTCTTCAACCTGTTTGTCGGTAGGAGGTACATGTTCTTTTTCAGCGAGCCCAAGTAGCAGTTGTTCGTTGATAAGATCGCGTAGCACTAAAAGACCCACTTCTTGCTGCCCGTTTGGGGTGTCAATCAGTGTTCGTTCCAACCTGTTGTAATAATCCTGCCTGGTGATTTTGTGGCCATTGACTTTGGCGACCGCTGCGCGACCGCATCCGCTTATTATACCTGCGAATATCAGGCCCGCAATTGCCAGAATTAATGCTTTCTTTTGCGCATGATTCATACCCTTGTTTTTCTCTCCTCTCGGTTTTGGCCGCTATTCTCAATTTTTGCGGCAATTTTTGTTAATGGAAAAGAGCAACGTCTCTGGAAAGGTAACCACGGAGTCTCAGCACCGCCTGAGTGTGAAGTTGATACACCCTGGATTCTGATACCGATAGAACCTTACCAATTTCTTTGAATGTAAGCCCTTCGTAATAGTATAGGGCAATGACCAGCCTTTCGCGCTCCGGAAGTCTATCTATTGCAGCTGCCAACGACCTTTGCATCTCCTTTAGTTCGACTTCCGCTAATGGCGCAGCAGCCTGGTCGTTTATCACATCTGACAAATGGATTCGTTCGTTGCCATCTGTGCTTACAATTACATCATCTAGCGAAAGGAGTGTGGCCCGACCACTATCGCCTAAAAGTGAATGTAGGTCATCTAGTTCGATTCCGAGAGCGTTTGCAACTTCTTCTTCGGTGGCAGGCCTTCCCAGCTTCATTTCAAGTTGTAGATATGTTCGCTCCAGATTCTTAACTCGTTCTCTTACCGATCGTGGCACCCAATCTTCCTCGCGAAGCATTTCGAGTATGGCGCCTCGGATTAATGCGATAGCGTACGTTTCGAACTTAACTTTTCTGTCAAGGTCATATTGGTCAACGGCTTTGATGAGGCCAACGACCCCCGCGCTAACCAGGTCGTCTCGTTCGACGTTGGGAGGTAAGCTAGTTACTACTCTCCCCGCCGTAATCTTGACGAGGTAGGAATACTGATTGATTAGCGCGTCTCGTGCGTTTTGGTCCCCGCCTTGCTTATACTTCCTCCAGAGCTCCTTGGTATCCGGGACCGTAGTTGTTCTGCTATCTTTATTACGCATGAGAATAGGCAGTGGGTTCCTCCGTGGAGGAACTATATAAATTTAAAATGTCAATATTTCTTCGAGTAAATGTAACCCCTCAGGCTGCAAAATTGCTTGCTAGTCGTGCGTAACCCCATCTGCCGGCTACCCACTGTGCAAAATTGTATACCACAATCATATTCTATGTCAACAATTAAACTTTTCCATAATATGCAAAGAAATTGCATATTTCGTTTGCAAAGGCAAAAATTTAAAGAATTTTCTAGATAAAAAAGCCGGGCCGGAGACCAAAGTCTACCGACCCGGGTGGCCGTCGAGATTATGTACCAATGCTAATCATGCAGCTGGACGTATTTCACCCATGCAATTTCGTCTTCGCAAAGAAACTGCTTCCCAATAGAGTTTTACGTATTCTTGTGCTGATGTGTTCCACGAGTAGTCACTAGAAAGCGCTCTCCGAACTAGCTTGTCCCATTCAGCCTTGTCTTTATATACCTCTACTGCTTGCTTTACTGCTTGGAGTAGAGCTGTAGGGCTATATTCGCAAAAGCAGAACCCATTCGAGTTAGGGTTGGATGGTTCGTAGCCAATTATTGTGTCTGCTAGGCCACCTGTTCTGCGCACGATTGGAATTGTCCCATACCTCAAGCTGATTAGCTGTCCAAGCCCGCAGGGCTCGAACCTCGAAGGCATAAGGAACATATCGCAACTAGCGTAGATTCTCTGTGCAAGCTTAACATCAAAGCCAATATTTGCCTTGACTTGTGATGGGTATTTCTCTTCCAATTGAGTTAGGAATTTCTCGTATTTGCGGTCGCCTGTGCCTAGAACAACCAGCTGCACACCAAGCTTCATAATCCTTGACGCTGCTCCTTTGATGAGGTCAAGGCCTTTCTGGTCAGCAAGTCTTGATACCAAGCCAATCAATGGGATGTTTGGATCCATTGGGAGGCCTAGCTCTGATTGGAGCTCTGCCTTGTTTTTTGCCTTACCTTCGGGATTGCTTGCGCTATAATTGAAGCGTATTCGCTTATCTGTGGCGGGGTCGAATTCTTCATAATCAATGCCATTAAGTATACCGCGAAGGCGTCCCAAACTGTTCATATAAGAGAGTAATCCTTCCAGCCGGCACCCATATTCAGAGGTTTGGATTTCACAAGAGTACGTTGGACTTACGGTAGTCACAAGGTCGGAGAAGACTATGCCAGCTTTTAGGAAGTTGACCTTTCCATAGCACTCGAGCTTGTCCATTGTGTAGAGCGATTCGGGAAGGCCGTAGTCCGCCAGGATTGAGGCGTCGAACTCGCCTTGGTACGCTAAGTTGTGAATGGTAAAAACCGACGCCGCTTTCCCCAGCACGTGGTCACTGTCATAGTAGACGCTCCGATATACCGGGAGCAGTCCAGTGTGCCAGTCGTTGCAGTGAATTACGTCGGGCTTCCATGTGGGTTTCATTGCACAAATTGTGTCCAGCACTGCCTTGGCAAAGAAAGCATAAGGCTCACTGCCAGGGATATAAATGCTTTTTGAATCCACACATTGCTCAAAGTATGGGGCGCAAACAAGGTACACTGGAATGGCGTCTCCGAGAGTTGTTTCTTTTATGGAAGTGCCCACATTCCGCCAGCCAAATGTTACATTTAGGTTCTTTATGCGTTCAGAGATATTATATGCTGGGTTATCTTTCACCATCTTGTAGCCTGGCATGGCAATTCGCACGTCATGCCCCATTGCCTTTAGTGCTTTTGGAAGCGACCCTGCCACATCTGCAAGGCCGCCTACTTTTGCAAATGGTGATACCTCTGCGGAAACAAATAGAACCTTTAGCATCTTGGACATTTTCTGCTCCTGACTTTTTAGGGATTTATGCTGCCATGCGCTCCTTAAGGAGTTCCGTTAGGACTTTTAAGAGGCGCCTTGGGTTTATAGGCTTTGTAATAAAATTCTTTGCGCCTGCCTGCAATGACTCCATTGCCAGTGCTCGCTGTCCCTGGCTTGCGCACATTAGAATTATTGCGTTTGGGTCAATGCGTGTAAGCTCTCTCACAGTGCTGGGGCCATCCATGTCGCGCATGGCTACATCAACAATAACCAAATCGGGCTCGAGTTCTTTGTACTTCTCGAGCGATTCCTGCCCATCCTTCGCCTCACCGACAACTGAGTAGCCCAGAGACGCAAGAAGGTCCCTTAAAATCATTCGGTCGGCGAAAGAATCATTTACAACAAGCACCCTTTTGCTCAATTCGTTTGCCTCTTTTATAAATCACGGCGAGTTTTTGAATTCGCCGACAGCCCCACATTTTCCAAGCGGCGCTAGGATTTTTTATGGCAACTGCCGGCGATACCGATTGGTTAGCATGAAACTTGGGTGCATTGCCCCTCGTTTTCGATTATTGGAAAACAGAGACATTTCTTCACAAAGTTGTGACTTTTCTTTGAGAAGTTGTTGGGTGGAGTGTATTGTTGAGTCGTGTGTTGAGTTGCTAAATGTCCGATATATATGATATAATTACTGCGCTTTGCTGCATCTGATGCTTCGAAACAGGAAACAAATATGAGAAAATCGAGATTAAAGCCGTGGCATCGATTATGGGTTATTATACCTGCATTAGTTATATTCCCTTTAGGCTTTTTCTTTCTTTGGTCATCGCCCCGCAGCTTGCGAAGTAAGCTTGTTATAACTTTTCTGTTTGTTGCGATAGTAGGTGGAATGGCGGTGGGGGTAGTATCTTCGGGATTGTATGATAGAATGAGAGGTGCGCATGAATTTGTTGGCGAGTACGACACATCGATGGATTCTCGAGGGAACTACCGCACGCCAGAAATACTCCCCTTTGAGCGCGAGGTGTTTTCTGCTGTTGTCCGCAAAATGCGTAAACTGCAAAACGAATATTCTCCACAGCCAGAAGATATGTCTTTGGATGTAATAATCCCTGAGGCAAAGGCATTCCAATCCGTTGCAGAGGAAAAAGGGATTCCAGTCGAAGACGTCCAACAAATATATTTCAAAGTCTCACATCAGATATATCGCAAGAAGCGCTAAATACTTCTGAGGTGTGTTTTTTGTATTCTTCTAAGGTTTACTATGCTAACTAGCTGTTTATTGTGTTGTTGTTTATGAGGCGGCAGGACCTCGATTTAAAAGATATCCTCCATCCAATGGTTTTTTTACTCCACTTATCGCCATGCCAACCACGAGCAGTTTCTTGAAGGCTTTTGGGAAAGCCCTATTTTCAGGATGCTTGAAAAAAGAGGGGCCGGCTTTCGCCGGCCCGCATCTCACTCCCTTCGGAGAGAGTCATGCTGATCTTTTAGCACTGCATTGCTTTTCCTACTGCCGAACCAGCTTTACGGCATCAGCAACTACTATGTAGCCAGTGGTCGCCCAGCAAGAGAGGTTGACATGGTTGCTCCCTGCTGCAAATGTCTTCGTTGTAAGGGAGTTCCACTTTCCACCATTGGTCTGCTGGTTTACCTTTATGGTTGTATTTCCGCCACTATAGTAGACGATGTATGGGGCTTGAGTAGACCGGTTTGTTCCAACCGTCCACCATGCGTAGACGGTAAAGCTTCCCGGACCTATGAGGCTGAAGTTCCACACTGCATGGTCGCTGGTTGCAGCAGTGGGTCTCCAGCGGTAGTTCGACCCATACTTATCCGTGGAGGAAGTACCTGTGGACCAGTTGGCCGATGCGGAGAATCCAGCGTCGGAGTTGTCTATGATCACTTGGGATTCCCATGTAGTTGCGGTTGCCTGATTGCTCTGGCCAGACTCGTTTTCAGCCGCATCGTATGCCGACACTTTGTATGAATAGGTTGTCTTCTCTGGAAGCCCAGTATTCGAGTAGCTAGTGCCGGTTACGGATGTCAGGTACGTGCCGTTCCTGTAAATCTTGTAGCCAGCTACGCCGACGTTATCCGTTGATGCGGTCCAGCTTAGGTTAATCTGGCTCTTCGAGACAGCCGTGGCAGTAAGGTTGGTTGGCGTGCTCGGCGGTGTAAGGTCAGACGAGGTCATTTGGAAGCGCACTGCATCTGCAACAACAATGTAGCCGGTCGAGCCGGTGCCGTTGTGTAGCTTTACTGAGCCGCTGATGCCTTGCATGTATACTTTCCTAGTAACCAGGGTGACCCATGTACCTCCACCGGACTGCTGGTTGATGCTCACTGTTTGCGAGCCATTATACCAGGTGACTACATAGGGTGCGTTAGTCGCCCTGTTGGAGCCCTGGGTATACCAGCAGTAGACAGTGTAGTAGCCTGACACGTCAATAGGCGGGGTCCACGTCGCCGAGCCTGTTTCTGTTACTGCAGTGCTTCGGTAAATGTAGTCCGTACCGTACTTGCCTGTTGTAGAAGTTCCTGAGGTCCAGGCTCCTACGAGCGTGGCCGCGGTGTTGTCCATGATAATGTCTGTAACGGCTGGGGTTGTTCGTACCGACGGCGAACTTTGCGCCGATTCGTTGCCTCGAGCGTCATAGGCGCTTACCTTGTAGGTATAGGTTGTGTTCCCCCAGCATGTAGTGTCAGAGTAGCTAGTCGTGGTGCTTGTGCCGATCTGGACGGAATTCCGATAGATCTTATACCCTGCCACGCCAACATTGTCTGTGGAAGCTGTCCACGACAGGTTAATCTGCGACCGCGATACTGCCGTGGTGGTCAAGTTTGTTGGCACACTCGGCGGAGTCGAATCCTGATTCGTGGTGCCCGTCACAGGCGAACACAAAGCTGACACGTTGTGGTCTGCATCCTCGGCCGCTACCTGATAGGTGTAGGTAGTTGATGGGACGAGGTTTGTATCCGAGTAAGTCGTCGTCATTGGTACGGCAATCTCAACGCCGTTTCGATATAGCCTGTAGTTGGTTACCCCAACATTATCAGTTGAGGCGTTCCAGCTTAGGTCAATTCGACTTTCGGATATGGGAGTCGCGGTCAGCCCCGTCGGCACACTAGGAGGTGTGCCATCAAGTGTCCTGCCTTCATAAGGGGCACTCCTGGATGACTCGTTATTTGCGGCGTCGTACGCTGACACCTCATAGGTATAAGTCGTAAGTTCAGCCAGTCCAGTATCGCTGTAAGAGGTATTGGTTGTCGTTGCAATCTGGTTGCCGTTGCGATAGACCTTATACCCAACGACCTCTACGTTGTCGGTTGAAGTTGTCCACGCAATGTCTATTTGCGATGGCGACTTCCCGTCCGCCTTAATGATTTGAGGTACACTCGGCGGAATTCGGTCGCCGCCAGGCATGGTTATCTCGGCGGGAACGCTTCTGTCCGACTCGTTTCCTGCTGCGTCATAAGCCGAAACCTCGTATGTGTAAGACATTCCAGCCTCACAGGTTGTGTCAGAGTAGCTGTTTGTGGAGCTGGTGCCTATCTGCGTATCATCTCGGTAAATCTTGTAGCCAGCAACTCCGATGTTATCGCTCGAAGCTGTCCAGCTCAGATTCGCCTGGGTTTCAGAAGCAGCCGTTGCCACGAGGTCGGTAGGTACGCTGGGTTTGGTAGTGTCGGCATAAGAGAGCTTGACGGCATCCGCCATTACGTTTAGCGAGCTTTCGCCTGTACCATTGCCAAGCTTAATGTAGCCAGACGTGCCAGTTGCGAATGGATGCCTGCCAAGCAGGTTCCATTTGCCGCCGTTTGTCTGCTGATTAACGTTATATGTCTTTGAGCCACCATTGTAATAAATGGTGAATGGCGCCTTCTGCGAGCGGTTGGTACCTTGAGGATACCAAACGAAGACATCATAACTACCAGCAACGATGATGTTAGGCGTCCACCTTGCCGACTTATCTTCAGTCTGCTGAGTCGTGCAGTAGTAGTAGTCCGCCCCGTACTTATCGGTGGAGGAAGTACCGGTAAACCAGGAACCAACAAGCGTTGCCTGCGGGTTGTCAATGATTATATCGGCAACGACATCGTTCCCAATAGTGGTGAACGTGTAGTCGGAGGAAGTTGCCAGATTACCTGCACCGTCCCTGCTCTTCACGCGGTAGTGGTATAGGGTGTTCTGCGTAAGATTAACAAGCTGAACGGTATGGTCTGTTACGAGTTGGGTATCTTCTGCAGTCTGGTTGCCATAGGATTGCGTCAACCCATACTCGACCTGGCTGGTTGCAGGCTCATTTGTATCCCATACAACCTGGACATTGGTCCCCCAGACATTCTTTGTTTCCACGTTCGTGATGACAGGCGGAGTATTGTCAACGCCAAGGATTATGTCCTGCGTTGTTACCACTCCTTCAGTTATTGTCACCTGGGCAGAATTGGCAACGTATCCTGGGGCGCTTGCTGTGACAGTGTAGGTTCCCGGAGTCAAGTCAACGAATCCATAGAAGCCGGTTCCGCTGTTCTTCGTTGATTTGCCCTGGATGGTAACTGTTGCAGGATAGATTGCCGTGCCAGAGCTGGTCTTGATGAAGCCCTTAAGCATGCCAGTTGTTGGCGCATCAATCCAGTACATTGGCGAGACAGTGCGGGGTGCCGAGAATGGCCCACCTGTGCCAATCAGAGCATCCCTGAAGGCAGGTCTGTCAACCGTGCCGCTGTTAGTTCGCCGGTAGTCATAAAGGGTTACGCCCGGGAAGCCTAGATTCTGTACTGAAAGAATCTGGGTCATTGAGTTGCTGATTGTATTCAGATAGCTGCCCTGGGCGGGATAGATGTGGCGTCCGTACTGTCTTCCTATGCTGTCCTGGTTGTCACCATCGAAGACGTTGTTGTTGTCGGTGTAGTTCATTGGGCAGACATAGTCTAGCCAGTGGTTGCTCATCCACTGATCCCAATTCTGCAGGTAGCTTGCATTTCCAGTCGATGCCGGGCTCCAAACAGCTGCGCCTACTTTGATGTATGGCTTGATGGCTTTGGCTTCGAGGTAGATCCTTTTCACCATGTTGGTGACCTGGTCTCTTCTCCAGTTCAGCCAGCGTGTATCCGTTGTGGATGGATTGCCTGAAGTGCCATACTCAGCATTATATCGGGCGACTGCAGTCGGATTGTAACCGAAGCTCGTGCTGGGATATCGGATATAGTCCAGGGTTAAGCCATCAATATCGTAGTTCTGGACTATTTCCATGAAGACGTTCTTGTGGTAGTTTTCGACGTCTGGATGACCTGGGTCAAGCCAACTGTCGTCGCCGTAGAACATCGATCCAGCGGAGCTCAGCGAGAACCACTCAGGGTGGGTGTTGAACACGTGATTGGGCGTCGTTTGAGGCGGAGGAGTTTGGCTAGTCCATACGCGGTTCACGACCACCCAAGCATGTACCTCGATATTCCGGTTATGTGCCTTCGTGACTATATCTGCAAGACAGTCATAGCCAGGCTCGGGGGTTATATTAGTTCCCGTCGGCTCATATGAGGATGTGTAATATGCGTCTCCGCGTTTTCTCATCTCAACTAAGACTGCATTTGCATTGCACGACTGCACATAGTCCAGCATAGTTGTAGTGGCTGAGGAATTCTCATAACCGGATCCCCAAGCGTCTACCCAGAAAGCACGGAACTCGTTCATGCCCTCGGTTGTGGCTGGAGCACTCTGCGCCGACTCGTTATTCGCGGCATCATATGCGCTCACTGTGTAGGTATAAGTAACATTCGGCTGAACCGTCGTGTCTGAGTAGCTTGGTCCACCTGCCTTTTGTGCTAGGAGAGCGCCGTTTCGGTAAATCTTATATCCGACGACTCCCACGTTGTCGGTCGAGGCAGTCCAGGTTAGGTTTACTTGGTTTAGCGATACCCTGGTCGCCATTAGGTTGGTCGGAACGCTCGGCGGGATTGTATCAGGGCCGGTGTCAACTGAGATAGTCACAAAGCGGACTGCATCCGCCACGACGATATAGCCTGTGCTACCTGTGCCATTGCCCAGCTTTACATAACCCGATGTACCTGTGGCGAAAACATTCCCCGACCGCAGGAGGTTCCATCGGCCGCCGTTTGTCTGCTGGTTTACCCTTACAGTCTCGTTTCCGCCATAGTAGAACACGGTGAACGGCGAGGCGGTAGATCTATTGGACCCCTGTGGGTACCAGACATAGATGTCGTACGTGCCGCCGTATGCCAGGTTTGGCCGCCATATTGCGGTCTTGCCCTCAGTCTCAGCCGTGCTTGCGAATGCATAGTCTGCGCCATACTTGTCGGTAGACGAAGTGGCTGTGGTCCACACGCCAGTGAATTCGGCGGATGGATTGTCAATAATTATCTCCGCTGGCGGAGTCGTTGCTGAAGCAGGCGAGCTCTGGGAGGACTCATTTCCGGAGGCATCATATGCGCTCACCGTATAGGTATAGCTGGTGCTTGCGGAACAAGTGGTGTCCGTGTAGCCGCTTGCGTTTGGCGCTGTTCCTATGAGAGTGCCGCCACGGTAAATCTTGTAACCAGCCACCCCTGTATTGTCCGTTGAGGCCGTCCAGGTTAGGCTAATCCTTGTCGGTGCGGTTGCGCGAGCTACAAGGTTGGTGGGTGTACTTGGCGGTGTTGTGTCAGTCGGCACCAAAGCAAAGTTCTTTGTGGTGGTTGTGCCAGCGGTTACGGTGACTGATGCGCTCTTCGTGGTGTAGCCCGACTTGCTTACGGTTACTGTGTAAGTTCCAGCGGTCAGGCCAGTGATGTTGTAAACGCCCGAGGTATTTGTGGTAGTTGATGGGCCGCCTGTTACAGCTACCGTGGCTCCCGAAATTGCTGCTCCTGTAACTGAGTTGGTGACGGTGCCAGTGATGTTTCCGGTAGCGGCAGTAACCGTAATAGTCCACGTGATTTCAGGGCCAAACCACGTTACTCCTTCCTGGACCAGCCTGTATTTTTCGGTGTATGTGCCTGGGGTGGTAGGCGCCTTCAAGATGAAGGTGAAGCGTCCAACCTGCCCATTGGTAACACTGCTCTGGTCTACATCAGTGGGCCTGTTGCTGCTAATCCAGTTTGAGGAGTTGTAGAATGGACTCGCTCTGTCTTGTGGACTAGAGGTTCCTAAGCGGGTGTTCCCGTGGGTCCAGGTGCCTGTGCCGGTGTTTGTAAACTCCACCCATGCGATAGCGGTTGACCCAGCGACCATGCTGGACGGATAAGACTGCGCTTTGTAGCTGGCAGCCCAGGTCGGCGTTGTTGGCGTACCCTTCACTACGCTCATGAAGTAGTTCCAATCCCAGCCGTTGCCTGGATCCCAGTGGTCGCCGCCGCAAACGCATACATTTATATCCTTGTGGCCCAGGACACCAGGGGGACAAGGGCGATGCTCCTTTACGATTCCCCAGTCATTGCACATATCCCGCGTCAACAATCCAGCCGCATCATATAAAGTCTTTGGATGAGAGGAAGATGCAGCATATCCCTCGTTCTCAATGCCAAGGGAGTAAGAGTTTGCACATCCGCAGTGCCAGGCCGTGTATATCTCTCGCACCATCTGCCACACGCCTCCGGCTTCGGAGACGACATAGTGGGAGGTTACGTTGGAGGCACAGTTTTTCATCCATGCCCGAGCACCTGCTGCAGTGCCCTCAATGGTATGGATTACAACTGTGGTCTTGTTGTATTGCGAATAAGAGAAGTTGCAGCTAGGTGCAGGGTCCCAAATTGCTGGGCCGTAGTCGGTGGATAGGACACTAGCATCACCATTTCCTGCCACTTCTGCATCCACGAGGCTTCCTGATTCTTTTTGTCTTCCAACGCCCTCCTTGGGGAAGAGGTCAGAAAGATCTATTGCCCCTATCTCCTGAGGTGGGAAATAAAACCTTTCTCCTGCAGAGTTTGTGTAGTCCATGCCTGTGAGGAGTTTTTCATAAACCTCAGCAGCAAAGAAGCGGCTGTTCTCCTCATCCAATCCAGCATATTTGATAACAGGCTCAAGCCATGCTTCGAGTCCTTTGCTACGGTCAATTTTGAACTTGTTAGCATAGGCCGATAGCACAGCTGCCGCCGCGTTGATGTTGCCGGCAGCATGAACTTTGAGAAGCCCTGGTGGCATTTTTACAAGGTCTGCGCCCTCTGAAAGCGAGTTGCATCCCCATTTGTTGTTTTCACGGAGTGCCATTACGCCGTAACCGCCTTCGATGGTTGGCGCATCACCTCGGTTTTCAAAGTTGCTGCCAAAGTATCCCAATGTAAGCAACAAAGGTAAGGGAACGTTGTGTCGCTCAGCGGCTGCTTCGAAGAGTGGCATGAGCGGTTGGTTCCAGCGCCCTGGTGGAGCGGGAACCAACGAAGCACAAACTTCGCCTTCATCACAGAAGGCAGGGGGTATGTTTGCCGCCACCAGTAGCACTACAGCCACCAGCAGCGACATCAGCACCCATGATCTCGCCATTCCTTTGCTCCTTTCCTTTTTCACGGTTGCTGTTCTCCAAAAAACCAATGGCAAATATCGGCATCTCTTATCTTGCAAAACACCTCCCTCCCCCGACAGTTTTTGCAAGATTTGGCACTTTGGAGAGCCGAACAACCTCACTACTGGCTGGTGGCCGAGCCAAAAACTTACAAGGTGCACATCCTTAACTTATATATATGGGGAAAATTATTGCTTGATATGCTAGCACTTAATCAAAAAAACTGCAATAGTTTTTTCTAGAAGCAAAAAAAATTAGTGATTTTTTGCTGAGGGAGATGCTACTTGAACAATCTTTGGTGTGATTCACGCCAATTCTGCTATTTTGCAAGCAAGTTGCGGATTCGTTTTTACGTAATTCTATACAAGAAACATTCGATAATAATTCTTTATTTTCTTCTTTTGAAGCCATCCTTCAGGAAAATTTATTGAGGTAAAGTTTGACAGAGAACCTATATTTTTGTATACTTTACTTCTGTCCATCTTTTTGGAAGCTTGTAGCAAAATGTTTGAGAGCCTTACCGAAAAACTTCAGAATGTTTTCAAAAAGCTGCGTGGCAAGGGCACGCTCTCCGAGCAAGATGTCGCAGATGCCTTGCGAGAGATACGGCTCGTTTTGCTTGAAGCAGATGTCAATTACAAGGTCGTGAAAGATTTTACAAATACTGTGAGAGAGCGGGCAATTGGCCAGGATGTCCTCAAGAGCCTAACGCCAACACAGCAGGTAATCAAAATCGTTAGCGAGGAGTTGACGAGTCTGCTGGGTGGTTCAGAAGTTGGGCTTAACTTAGCTGGCAAACCCACTGTTGTGATGCTTGTCGGTCTCCATGGGTCGGGCAAGACAACAAGCGCCGCCAAGCTTGCAAACATGGTGCGTAAACAAAATCGAAAACCGCTCCTTGTTGCACTAGATGTATACCGACCGGCAGCTGTAAAGCAGCTGCAGGTGCTAGGAGACCAATTGGGCATACCAGTGTTTGCATTAGGTGACAAGCACGACCCCGTAGACATAGCCAAAGCGGCAGTGAGCTCGGCGGCAAACGCAGGACAAGACGTGGTAATTATGGATACGGCAGGCCGGTTGCACATTGATGAAGAGCTGATGAGCGAACTTTCACGCATCCGCGACGCTGTTTCCCCGAAGGAAATTCTTCTTGTTGTAGATGCGATGACAGGGCAGGATGCTGTAAACATCGCAGAGCAGTTTAACAATGCTCTTGAGGTAACCGGTTTCATCCTAACCAAGCTTGATGGGGATGCACGAGGTGGTGCAGCGCTCTCTATAAAGGCTGTTACGGGCAAGCCCATCAAACTTGTAGGCGTGGGTGAGAAGCTTGATGCTCTTGAGACATTCCATCCCGAAAGAATGGCGTCGCGGATTCTAGGCATGGGCGACGTGCTTAGCCTAATTGAGAAAGCCGAGGCTGTTCTTGATAAACAAAAAGCAGAAGACCTTGAACGCAAGCTTAAGGAGAACAAATTCGATTTCGAGGACTATCTTGATCAGCTTCAACAGATGAGGAAAATGGGGCCGCTCGACCAAATTCTCAGCATGCTTCCGGGGTTCAACGCACGTGCAATGCAAGGTATGGAAATTGACGAGCGGCAGTTGGCGCGGACCGAAGCGATTATTCGTTCTATGACCAAGCAAGAGCGTCGGCACCCCGAGATATTAAATGGAAGCAGAAGGCGCCGAATAGCGAATGGGAGCGGCACTAGCATTCAGGAAGTAAACCGTTTAATAAAGCAATTTGAAGAAATGAAGAAAATGATAAGAGGTTTTGCTGAAGTTGAACAAGGGGGACGTCGACGAAAAGCAATCCCATGGCCCTTCTGATATAATAGATTTCGTTGCCGTTAGAATATGGGCACGATTAAATATATGGTAGTGAAAAATTTGTAAACACCGAGGAGGTTAGGCTTTGGCAGTAAAGATAAGACTTAGGAGGATGGGAGCTCGCAGCAAGCCGTTCTACAGGTTGGTGGTAGCGGACAGCCGGTCGCCACGTGATGGCCGGTTCATCGAGATGGTGGGATATTACGATCCACGAGCTGAACCGCCGGTAATAAATGTAAATGCAGAGAAGGTTCTTTTGTGGCTAAATCGTGGAGCTCAACCAACGGATACAGCTGCGGTGCTACTAAAAAAAGTGGGTATTTCTCATAAAGCCCTAGGAAATAAGGAGAGAACAAAGGAAGAACCAGAAAGTCCAGCTAAACCGGCCGCTGGGGAGCTTAAAGCAGAGGTTGCTTCTGAGGCGACCAGGGAAACGGTTGTGGAGGCTGAGCCGGCGGTAGAAACGGAAGCTGCGACTGAATCAAAAACTAGGTCTACCCGCAAAAAGAAGGCTTCTTTGGAAGACGAAGGAGCTGAGGCAGAAACTGCGTCTTCTGCGACCGAAACAGAAACTATTGGCAACGCTGAGGCCGCAGACGAAAAAGAGACAACTGGATAGCAGGGGCTACGGGACAGAGATACAGGCCGTAATGGCCACCGGCATGCCACGTTTAAAAGGTGTTTCATGTCGCGTGCCTGCGTCTTGCTTCCTTTCAGCCCTGCGTCTGAAAGGAGTGTTCAGATTGAAGGAATTGATAGAGTATCTAGTCAAAGCGTTGGTTGATGAGCCTGCGCAGGTGGATATCAGGGAAGTTGTTGGCGAAGAATCAACTACGTTTGAAATTCGCGTGGCACCAAACGACCTAGGCAAGGTGATTGGCAAACAAGGCAAAATAGCAAATGCGCTCCGTACCGTAGCCAAAGCTGCGGCAATGCGTGAAAAAAAGCGAGTCTATCTAGAAATCATCCCCTAAGAAGCATATCGCTGTATAATTCGGCCATTGCGAAAACGGTAGAGAAGGACTAATAGTGCCTGCCGCCTATTGGCAGGCGAGTTGCTGCCAAAATGTTAGTCAAACGCAGAGTTATTATAAAGGCGGTAGTTACTGAGAAGTTCAAGAAGCAACTGATTTCGCAGTTGGAACAGGCTCTTCAAGAGGTAAAACGCACACAACAGCAGATTGAAACTCAAGGTATGCGATATCTTGCGGAGCTAGAAGGAAGGGATCCAACGCAAGCAGTAGCTTTCGCTAGAAAACTCGAGCGCCAGAAGCGCAAGCAGGAGGCGGTAAGAGCGCGGCTAGACGAGGAGCTCTCAAAAGTCCGAATGCTTGAGTTGGGTGCTGAGCACCCCCAAGGGACGGTTGAGGGGTTGGTGGAGATAAATATAGGCGACAACATTAATGAAAAGCTTTGTGCCACTGAATTGATTGTTGAAGACGGCTTTGTCAAGGAAATACGCAACCCCTGATGGCTAGCGACGAGTGGAACGTTCTTATAGGAGAAGTGGTTGCACCGTTTGGACGTAGGGGAGAAGTGAAGGTGCTCCCCTACACCGATTACCCAGAGCACTTTTTTGAGCTTAAGGAAGTTCGGCCAGACCGCGCCATAGAAGGGCAAAACCTGAAAATTGAAGCAGTTCGACAGCATAAGAACCTTCTGCTCGTGAAGTTCGAAGGTTTTAACGATATTTCAGCTGCAGAGCGGCTTAGGGGAGCAAAGCTTTATATACGCGAGAAAGATCTAGTACCGCTTGGAAAAGACGAGTATTACATTCATGACATAATCGGACTTGAAGTGGTTACCCCCGAGGGGAAGAGCCTTGGCAAGGTTAAGGAGGTCATTCGTGGGCCAGCGAATGATGTGTACGTAACTGAGCGAGCGATGATCCCGGCCGTGAAGGAGTTCGTTACTAGCATCGATCTCCGCGAAAA
Organism: Armatimonadota bacterium; assembly: GCA_023511795.1. NCBI lineage: Bacteria > Bacillati > Armatimonadota > Armatimonadota bacterium. The sequence goes on from JAIMAU010000007.1 coordinate 72,914, forward strand.
GCGAATAGTCGTGCGCCCTATTCCAGGAATGGTCGAGGAAAATGAAAATGAGAGTTGATGTTCTCACCATCTTTCCAGAAATGGTGCGCTGTGGAGTGGATTATAGCATTCTTAAGCGCGCCCAAGAGAACAATCTTCTCACGATTTGCGTACATAATATCAGAGATTTTGCGGAGGATAAACACAAAACCACCGACGAGCCGCCATATGGCGGGGGCGCCGGCATGGTAATGAAACCTGAGCCAATCTTTAAAGCTGCAGAGCATGTAAAAGCTGAATACTGGACTGACCAAAGCAGGATAATCCTGACCACGCCCCAAGGACAGCTTTTTAATCAAGAAAAAGCGGCCGAGCTATCAAAATGTCCTCATTTGGTTTTTATCTGCGGCCATTACGAAGGCGTGGATGAACGTGTCCGAGAGCATTTAGTAACAGATGAGCTCTCAATCGGAGATTATATTTTGACTGGCGGTGAACTGCCTGCGCTCGTCATGCTCGATGCAGTGGCAAGGTTAATTCCGGGCGTGTTGGGAACGGAGCAGTCTGCTCTTGAGGAATCGTTCTCGGAGGGTTTGCTCGAATACCCACAGTATACTCGGCCGGTAGAATTTCGAGGCTGGCGGGTGCCAGATGTACTTCTATCCGGACATCATGCGGAAATTCAGAAATGGCGTCGCGTTCAATCGTTGAAACGAACGCTAGAGCGTCGGCCAGACCTTTTGGAAAAGGCACATCTTACTGAGGAAGATGTGCGAATCCTTGACGAACTGAGGAGGTCAAAGGATTCAAGGTAAAATCGGCAAAACTAGCCGAAAGCAAGAGTCTTTTTATTTAATTTAAAAGGCTCCTCTGCCATACTAACGCAGTACTAGCAAAAGGAGTAGTTGGAATGTCTACAGTAATACAAGAGATTGAGAAGGAACAACTGAAAGCTGAAAAGCCAGAAATTAACGTTGGCGACACAGTTCGGGTCCATGTTCGGGTCATCGAAGCTGGCAAAGAACGAATACAGGTTTTCGAAGGCATTGTTATCGCAAAGCGCCATGATTCAGTGCGGGAGACCTTTACGGTTCGTAAAATCTCCCATGGCATTGGCGTTGAACGCACTTTCTTACTACATAGCCCCAGGATTGCTAAAATCGAGGTGGTGCGCAAAGGAAAGGTGCGCCGTGCAAAGCTCTTCTATCTGAGAGAGAAGGTAGGAAAAGCGACACGGATAAAGGAAGATAAGAACCGCGGATAATGGAGTGGCTGGCTAACCTAAAAATCGAATATGTCATAATCATATCCGTTGTTTTACTTATACTTCGCCTATGGCTTGGCCGCTACAAAAACGTGACGGCAAAGTCGGCCGCTGAAATAGTCGAGTCGGTGCTAATTGCCATCGTACTCGTTTTCTTGATTATCCGGCCGTTCATAATCCAGGCGTTTTTCATTCCATCGGGATCGATGGAGCCTACCCTTTTGGTGCATGACCACATTTTGGTCAATAAATTCATTTATCGATTCAAGGAACCTCAGCGGGGGGATATAATCGTTTTCAAGGCGCCGGAGAATGCTACTACCGATGGAGTGGAGCGCGACTACATTAAACGGCTCATTGGCTTGCCAGGCGACGTAATAGAGGTTCGCAATGGTATACTTTATAGGAATGGCAAACCCGTCCGCGAGCCATACATCAAAGAGCCAATGGATTATGAGATGCCGCCGTTTAAAGTTCCGAAAGGGATGCTTTTCGTTATGGGTGACAATCGCAATGATAGCAACGACAGCCATAGGTGGGGTCCACTCGATCGAAACCGTGTTCTCGGCAAGGCGTTAGTAATCTTCTGGCCGCCCAGCCGAATCGGAATTCCCCGCTGAAAACCTTGCTCTGCTCGTCTAGCTGGAGGTCAACTAGCCGAAGGCGGTTGTAAAAGCAGGAGCCCACAGACAATGGACTGGCTTGCAAATGTCAGAATTGAATATGTCGTCGCGGCAATTGTCATACTTTTCATCGCGCGGTTGTGGCTTGCACGTTATAAGACTCCCATTGGTAAATCGGCCGCCGAGGTAGTTGAATCTGCCCTCGTAGCAATAATCCTTGTTTTCCTCATTATCCGTCCGTTTTTTATTCAGGTTTACACCATTCGGTCGGCTTCCATGGAGCCAACGCTTCGCGAAGGCGACCACATACTTCTAAATAAACTTGTCTATCGCTTGCGGCCGCCAAGGAATGGAGAAATAATTGTATTTAGAGCGCCCAAAAGTTGGACTGCTGATGGGACCGAGAGGGAATTTATTAAGAGACTTGTTGGTGTGCCTGGTGACCTAATAGCAGTTAGAAATGGAAAACTGCTGCGAAATGGAAAACCGGTAGACGAACCATACATCAAAGAGCCGATGAACTACGAAATGGACCCGATTCGTGTGCCCCGCGGCAAGCTCTTTGTGATGGGCGACAACCGAAACAACAGTAATGATAGCGTAAAAGAAGGCTTGCTAGATTTGAAACGAGTTCTGGGGAAATCAATAGCCATATTTTGGCCGCCTAACCGAGCGAGAATAATAAAATAATTTGCTAACAAAACTGTATTGTTACGTATAGTTGAAAGCCTAACGTAAAATGAGAAAATTTGGGCAAGGATGATAAGTTAGGGATGGAGGAAAGCCAAGATTCCGCGGACTTGTGGCATTACGAGCGAGCAGTCCGGGCACAAGGTTATCGCATTGTCGCCGGCGTTGATGAATCAGGCCGAGGGCCGCTTGCTGGACCGGTGGTTGCGGCTGCGGTAATTCTTCCTTTCGAATGTGATATCGGCGGCATATACGATTCAAAGCAACTTTCTCCAGCAAATCGCGAGGCAGCTTACGAAAAAATTCTAAGCATTGCTCTAGGCGTTGGGGTTGGCGTTGTGGATGCCGACGAAATAGACCGCTTAAATATCCTTCAAGCTACTTATCAGGCAATGCGAATCGCCATTGGCAAGCTGACCACTGCTGCCGATATCTTTCTGGTGGATGGTTATCCAATTCGCAATTTCGAGTTTCCACAAGTCGGCATAATTGACGGCGATTGCAAGAGCGCAAGTATAGCAGCTGCTTCTATAATCGCAAAAGTCACGAGAGACCGCATTATGCTGAACTATGACCGATTGTATCCTCAATATGGCTTTGCTAAACACAAAGGCTACCCTACGGAAGAGCATTTGCGAAACCTTGCCATTTATGGGCCTTGCGATATCCATAGGAAAACGTTCGGCCCCGTGGCGGAGGAGTTAAACCTTCTATGGGCACGGCAAGATCTGCTCTCGGCAGAGCAGGCGAAGAAAGAGCTATAAAACATTTAGAGTCAATTGGCTATAAGGTTGTTGAGAGAAATTTCCGATGTAGTGGCGGCGAAATTGACGCAATCGCCTACGACGGAAGCGACCTGGTATTCATTGAGGTCAAAGCCAGACGAAGCACTTCATTTGGCTATCCTTCTGAGGCTGTTGACTCTTTGAAACAAGCGAAGTTGATACGCTCAGCAGAGATATACCTTGCCGATCGCAGCTTGGGGGAGGTTGGCGCGCGCTTTGACATTGTAGAAGTCTATTTTGAAAGAGGAAAACTAGTAAGAATAGAGGTTATCAAGGGCGCTTTTATGGAGGACCGCTGAGCATGAACTATGAAGTTCGAGAAGGGAAGGAACGGCTGCCTGAAGAGGAAGATATCTACGGAGTTAATGAAAGTACGGAGAACGAATATGATTATGAATTCTGGATGCCCCATGAGGCAAAGCTTCGCCGCCGCAAGACACGCCTGCGCGCTCTTGCCGTTATTGTCATCCTCGCCTTTGTCATTACAATAGGATTTTTCGAGATTATACAGTTCCTATTGAATAGATGATACCCCTTTTATAAGCCGCCAGCTTAAAAGTTCTGTCGTAGGTTAAAAGCATTGGGAAAAACGCTTACTAAAGCACACGCAAAACTTGTTGAGCAAGAGAGTCCATGGCAGGCGCAATGTTTGGTGGAATTTTCTCAAAGCGTTTGTGCTCAAAGTCTCCCGAGTAGAGGACTGCCACAAAGTTACCTTTGCGAAAAATTAGGCGGATGTTACCGTTTTTATCGTCGGCGGAGTATGTTTCGTCTCCAATTATTCTTCCTTCAAGAGAGCGGTTGGTCCAGGGAAATGAAGACCACTCGGCCCCTGGGAGAGAAAGCTTTCTTAGCGCGGAAATCGCCCATTTAGCATGGTCCGCGGTGGAGAAAAAGTAATAACATGCGACAAAGCCGTATTCAAACCTCCGCGGGTCGCCAACTTCATAGTCTGCTGATACCATGCAATCATTTGCATAAGCTAGAAGAACGTCGCGAGAGAAACCGGCGTGATGTGCATTTATTTGTGCAAACTCATATGATAGCGGAAATTCGCGTCTAAAACCGGGAACCGTGATTTGGGCGCAGTATATTTTTGTAGCCAGGCGCCTAGCTTGTGCATGTTGATTAGCTTTTTCTATTAGCTTATCGAACCCAGGCAGAGTGCGAACTTTTTCAAAAAGCCTGCTATTTGTTGCGGCATTAATCCATCCTTGAATCCGGACATTTTGGCTTCCGTCCCCGGCGCCTACACCAATTATGAATGGATGGTTGAAAAGGCTAGAGAGATATTCATATGCCTTGCCAGCTTCCCCATCGCGCGCTTTGCAAACCGCGGCATCGAAGTATATTTCAGGCCTACGTACCGCAGCTTTATACTTAATGGCTTTCTCATATTCGCGGGCTGCGGAGGAGTAATCTCCCTTCTTGCGGTAAAGTTCGGCAAGCCTTACTCGCAAAAAAACCTGCCTGGTAGAAGTAAAACCTGAGTTCAGGTTTCTAGTGTAGTAGTCTATTGCTGCGTCGTAGTCGCCCAAGTCCTCATACAATTCTGCTAAAGCCGAGTTGATTCGTCTCTTAATAAACGCGGATTCCTTGCTAGATTCAGAAAACTTCAAACCACTCTTGAATACTCCCACGGCAGCCTTGTGCTTCCCTTGCTGTGCAAGCGATTCACCTAGCAGAAAATATACGCTAGGGTTGCGTGGTTGAATTTTAAGACACTCACGCATTAACCTTTCGGCCTCTCGAGGTTCTGCCTCGAGTGCAAGGCGAAAATACTCTCTTGTTTTCTCTTTAATTTTTTGGGCTTTGAAGTAATAAAAGACTCCCAAAATAGCTACAAAGGCGACAATAACAACACTTACTTTTTGCTTTTTGGACATAGGCTTCACTTAGTTTCCTTTTAATTAAAAATTTCTTAGCATTACGCAAAATAAAGTCTATTTCTATTAGCTATGACGAATTGGCTTGCCCTGCGGTTTCAAAAACACGCGGCTTGTTCGATTTACCGTGAGGGCATCGGATGAATCCCTTGGATTTCAACATCCGCGGAATTAAGCGCGCGTTCGACATCAGCAACTCGTGTCCATTCGAATCGTGCTGCCACACCGCAGTCGCTTGATAAACTGCGTGGTATGGGAATGAGGCGGCACTCAATCCCAGCCTTAAGGAGAATTTTCTCAGCACGGAATGCCGAGGATTGACTGTGAAAGAGTACCACCCCGTATTTTTCCAATTTTTGTTTCTCCTTTTCGATTGCTTTAGCTGTGCCGTGGGTCATTTTGATATTGTTAATCGGAACTCGCCAGAGCCAATGTCTTCGATGATGACATTCCATCCGGAACTTTTGGCGATTCGCTCCACGTTATCCCGTGCAGCATATGAGTCAACTATTATCTCTATTTTTCCACGTTCACGATCCTTGATTGCCCTTTTTGCCATCATTGCAGGTATCGGACAAGATAGCCCGCGTGCATCAAGTTCGATTGAGTCGCTCATTAAAGATCCTCCTTGGATTTCTTTACTTCGCGCATCGTCAGGCCAATAACAGTGCAAAATACTAGCCCAATGACGAGCGCCCAGGGTCCAAATGCACCTGGTCCTTTTGGCGAGCTGGCGAGTGAGAAGTTATGTGCAAAGCCAGCTCCTACCAACATCCCGAGTACAAAAATGCCAGCATCACCATCGCCTTCACCGGATAGGAAAATTTGGCGTCCCGGGCACCCACCTGCAAGTGTGAACGACAATCCGGCAAGGAGCATCCCGCCAAAGTTAAAAGGTTGATTCGTATGCGCTACTGGTTGCTGGGCGAATCCTGGCTTGAACTGTCCAAGGGCTACATTGGTTATTAACGCAGTGGCAATAAGTGCCAGAATTCCACTAAAGAGATGTGCATCCCTAAGAAGAACGAGGTCTCGTAGTGCACCAACCGTACAGAATCTCGACCGCTGTCCAAGTAATCCAATCAGAGCTCCTGCCGCAAGAGAGATGAGAATGGGCGCATGCATGCTCCCAGGTCCTTCCACGGATAAAAACACGGGGCCAGTCGGTTTTCCACTGGGGTCGAACCCTAGCTTAGGTTCGGTAATTAAAAGTATAAGCAATCCAATTGCAACTAGCGGCATCATCCATCCCAAGGCTACTGGCGCTGGTTTGCTCCTTCCAAGGTTGAATCCAGATTTCACGAAGGCTGTGCCGAGCAGTACTCCGGCGAATAGCCCTGCAATTCCAAAAATTGCATTCCAATCGCCGCCGGAAAGCCTTAGGTATGCGCGCCATGGGCATCCAAGGAACATAAGCGCCCCTATCATTGAAAACGCTCCGAGAAAAAAACGTACAATGGGCGAAGAGCCGGTCCGTGGTTTGAATTCTCGGAAGACTAAAGCCGCGACTAACGATCCGAGAATGAAACCTATTATTTCCGGGCGGATGTACTGAACCACCGATACTCGATGGAGCCCGAGAGAACCGGCAATATCGCGGGTGAAGCATGCAACGCAAATTCCCATATTGCCAGGGTTGCCACTTCTTACCAATACCGGGGCGAGTACCCCAACGGCAATACCTGTGATGATTGGTCCTGAGCTTGAACTTAGAAACCGACGAAAAGAAAGCATAGCTAGGCTCCTTTCAAATTAGGTTTAGGCTGCCACAACCGGCACGAAAGGAGCAAGAGGTTGTTCAACTTAAGAAGAAGGGTATCCGGCCGGAAACGGCAGCATTATTCTGTAATTTGATTTTTGAACGCAACACGTGCGCCGTTGTTGAGGAATATCAAGTCTTTCTATATGCTGGCACGGTTTCCGACCCCCTTCCGGATGGTGTTTGTGGGATTTAATTTGGCACTATTATATTATGGAATTGTCGGTATATACAATGCCGGCTAATGAGGTATAAGGCTTTATGGAATGCTGCAAGTATTTGTTTTTGTGGTGGCTGAATTGAGGGTGTGTTGACTAATTTATAGGCTAATCAACTAGAGTAATGGTGAGCCCGGTGCGAATCGAACGCACGACCCACGCCTTAAAAGGGCGTTGCTCTGCCGACTGAGCTACGGGCCCACATTGGTGAACACATAATTATACCACATGTGGTATAAAATAATCAATAGTTTAGATTTCGCGGAAAACAATAAATGTGTGGAAATCGCGCCATGTTCAGGAGGAAGCTTTTTAGGTAAAAGGGTAGCATGCTTGACGGCGTTGAAAAATCATGCTAAATTTCATAGTAAGTCGCCCCGACTTTGTCGGGGTATTTTTATTGCGTAAAGTTGGGATCGATTGCTATATGAGGTTGTTCAAAGGATTATTTCAAAAAGTTGACCAGCTGCTTTCTCGTGGCAGGCTGGTGGATGACGAGTTTTTTGATGAACTTGAGGAGGCGCTCATACAGGCCGACTTAAACGTCCACACCACAATGCGCATAGTTTCTGGTCTGAGGGAAGACGCTCGAAAGGAGCGAATCTCAGAACCCGAGCAGGTGCGCGAAAGGCTCAAGCAGCAGCTAGCCGAAATATTATGCCAAGGAGAGGGTCCTGCACTGCGTGGTTCTGATGGGCTTTCTACCTATCTTATAGTTGGCGTGAATGGCACGGGGAAGACGACTTCGATTGCAAAACTTGCGCACAGATTCAAATCGCAGGGGAAGCGGGTAATCCTAGCCGCGGCAGACACCTTCCGTGCGGCGGCAATTGATCAACTCGAGATATGGGCGAATCGAATTGGAGTTGATTTAATTAGACAGCGCGAAGGTGCTGACCCAGCAGCAGTAGTCTATGATGCTATCCAGGCGGCAAAGTCGCGGAAAGCTGATGTTCTGATTGCCGATACAGCAGGTCGTCTTCACACAAGAAGCAATCTCATGGAAGAACTAAAAAAAATTAGTCGAGTGATTGAACGTGAGTTGGGCCGCCCTGCCGATGAAACACTGCTGGTGCTTGATGCTACCACCGGTCAGAACGCAATCAGCCAGGCTAGAGAGTTCCTAAGCGCCGTTAATGTTACTGGAATTGTGCTGGCAAAGCTTGATGGTACTGCAAAAGGCGGAATAGTTGTAACAATAAAGGACGAATTGGGTATACCTATCAAGCTTGTTGGCACCGGAGAGAAACTTGAAGACTTGGAAGAGTTCAACTGCAATGACTTCGTGGAGTCTCTTTTATAGAAGTTAATTTCCTTTCAACTTAGTCATTTTAAAAGGCGTCGAAAGCGTAGTCGCGAATAAGTACATATTTTGCATATAATTTAGCTAAAATTGGCGAAAAGCCCTCGGAGAATTCGGAACTAGCCGGGGGCTTTTGATTTTAATACATCAGAGTAGCTATGAGTATTATTGCTGTCTGCTACAATTTTTAGATGTTGAACTGCTGGTCCTATTGGATTTTAACAGGAAATTGCAAGTTTTGATTGATATTTGGATTGGTGATTAATGAATTAGGGAATGGTAGCAATATCGTTTGAGTCCGCACGAGGCTACCCATAAAGTTGGCTAGTTGAAAGGAATGTATCATTTATACGCTCAAACCAGGGGAGATGTTCTAATGAACCGTCAGCCTCGAATTTTTGGTCTTGTATGGCCGCCAAGCAGATTGGCTACGTGGGCGGATGTTATTATTATAGTTGGAATCGGTGTTTTAATTTATATAGGAGTTGAGTTAGCAAGGGGTGCGCCTAAAGTAATTAGCGGACCTAAGATATCCCTTGAACCGTCTGCATTGGCGCTATACGCTGTGTTGTCTACCGCAAGAATGGCTGCCGCATATATACTGTCTATGTTATTCACGATTGTGTATGGATATATCGCTGCTAGAAACCGAAGTGCCGAATGGATAATGATACCGCTTCTCGATGTCTTTCAAAGTGTGCCAATACTTTCTTTTCTTCCGGTCGTTCTACTTAGTCTTTCCGCGATAATGCCAGAAAAGATAGCTGCTGGGTTGGCATCTATCGTGCTAATATTCACCAGCCAAGTTTGGAACCTAACATTCGCTTGGTATCAATCGCTTACGACAATTCCAAACGAGCTTTGTGAGGTCAGTGCAATCTTTCGATTTAACACCTGGTTTCGCCTTAAGGTGCTAGAGCTTCCGTTTGCCGCTATTAGCCTAATTTGGAATAGTATGATGAGCTGGGCAGGCGGTTGGTTTTTCTTAATGGCAGCGGAGATTTTCACGGTTGGCAACCGCGATTTCCGGCTGCCTGGGCTAGGTAGTTACCTACAGACCGCCGCAAACGAAGGCGACGTGCGCTCTATTTTACTGGGAATCCTGACCTTAGTATTGGTTATAGTCGCTTTGGATCAGCTTGTTTGGCGTCCTCTCTTGGTTTGGGCTAAACGTTTCAGATTGGAAATGGTTACCGGCGCTCCTGAGCCTCATTCTTGGTTTTACGATGTTTTACATAGTTCATTACTTGTTAAGTGGTTCAGTAGTAGCATATTGCAGCCACTTGGGGAAAAATTTGATACTTGGTCATTGCGGCACTTCCCGGCCGATGTCAAAAAAGCTGAAAGTCATCGAAAGCCTTCCACGGCTATTGCTGTGTTTGCAATTTTAATAGGGGGGCTTGCGTATGGTGCATATCGTGCATCGGAAATGCTTGTCGAATTATCATTGGCAGAATGGTTGGATATAGGCATTGGTGTGCTTGCAACGTTGGCACGCGTAGCAATTTCGCTCGTTGTGGCTCTTGCATGGACAATACCCGTGGGAACCATTTTGGGAACTAACCGAAAGCTGGCAACTTGGATTCAGCCAGTGGTTCAGGTGATGGCGTCAATTCCTGCTACTGCTTTCTTCCCAATTCTAGTTATGTTTCTAATCGGTCTGAAAGGTGGGATTAATTTTGTGGCGGTTCTCCTGATGCTAATGGGCACCCAGTGGTATCTTCTTTTTAATGTGATTGCTGGAGCAAGCGAGATTCCGCAGGACCTTAAGTATACATCAATTCTATTGGGGTTGAACAAATGGGAGCAGTGGCGAACACTTACTCTTCCTGCATTGTTTCCATATATTATTACAGGCGCAATAACAGCAAGTGGCGGAGCATGGAATGCCAGCATTGTTGCCGAATACGTTGAGTTCGGCAAGAAAACCATTTTTACAACCGGCATCGGCTCCACTATTGCGCGTGCGACTGCCACAGGTAACTTCCCGCTTCTGCTAGCATCTACAATCAGCATGATTTTGGCAGTTGTGCTTATCAACCGGTTGTTTTGGCGGCGCCTTTATCGGATAGCCGCAGATAGGTATAAATTGGAGTAAACCTATGGCAGTTGAAGCGTTGGTCAAGCTTGATAGGGTGACTCAGAAATATTTTACGGGCAAAAAAGAGTTCATCGCTATTCGCGATGTAAGCCTTACTGTATACGATGGCGAATTTGTCGTGCTAGTTGGACCCTCAGGTTGTGGAAAGAGCACTTTGTTGAGGATTGTTACTGGTTTGCAGAAACCAAGTGAAGGAGAAGTTTTTTATCGTGGACAACTTGTCGTGGGTGTAAACCCTCATGCAACGATTGTCTTTCAAACATTTGCACTTTTTCCATGGTTGACTGTCCAGCAAAATGTGGAGGTTGTTCTTAAAGCTCGTGGTGTTCCAGGTCCTGATCGCATTCACAAAACCATCGAACTCCTTGACCGTGTAGGACTAGATGGTTTTGAAACGGCGTATCCACGTGAGCTTTCAGGAGGTATGCGCCAAAAAGTTGGATTTGCACGGGCAATGGCGGTGGAGCCAGAATTATTATGTCTAGACGAACCCTTCTCAGCGCTGGATGTGCTGAGTGCCGAATCATTGCGCGGCGAGCTTCTTGAGCTTTGGTTGAGTGGAGGCATTCCTACGAAGGCGATACTGATGGTTACGCATAATATAGAAGAAGCCGTTTTTCTGGCAGATAGGATTGTTGTGATGGAAAAGGATCCTGGTAGAATAGTGGCGGATGTAGTCGTGGATTTACCGCAGCCTCGCCAACGTAAATCTCCAAATTTCGCGAACTTAGTAGACCATGTCTATTCAATACTTGCAGGTCAGACGCGGCCAGAACATATCGAGCTTGGCACGGCGCCTGGAGAGCCAGGGCACACTCGAGCTTTGCCCAACATAGCGATAGCCGACCTAGCAGGCGTGCTTGAGCGGCTAATAGAAATGCCCAATCATACTGCTGATATATTTAGGCTTGCGGAGGAACTGCGAGTTGATTCGGATCGTTTGCTAAGGGTTACCGATGCGGCGGAGCTCCTAGGGTTTGCAACTCTTTCTCAAGGCGATATCACTTTAACCCCACTGGGCGAGGCATTTGCCGAAGCCCGAATCAACACCCGAAAAGAGATATTTGCAACGCGAATACGTAGGTTACCGTTGTTTCAATGGCTGCTTAGAATGCTTGATGCAGCAGATAAACACCAAATTGAGCGGGACGTTGCAATTGCAGCGCTTGAATTGGAATTTCCGCCGCGGGAAGCTAAGCGTCAGCTTGATTTGATCATCGAATGGGGTCGATATGCTGAGTTGTTGGAATATGACCATGTGAGCGGCTTGATATTCCTTAGCGCCAGTAGTGTCGTTGCAGCACAGGCTTAGTCATGAAGGAAGAAGTTTTTACAATTTAAAAAGAAGTTTAAAAATGAAAAAAGTTCTTTTCATTTGTATTCACAATTCAGAGCGAAGTCAGATGGCTGAGGCTTTCGCAAAGAAATTTGGCAAGGGCAAAATCATTGCCGAGTCAGCCGGGACATCGCCCGCAAAAACTATTAATCCCTCGGTTGTTCAAGTGATGGAAGAGATAGGCTATGATATGAGTGGCCACTATCCAAAGGTTTTGACGCCAGACATGATCAAGAGTGCGGATAGGGTAATTACAATGGGCTGTGGGGTGAATATGGATGACTCAGGCCGCAATGGTGCTGTGTGCCCGGTTGTATTTGTCGAATCTGAAGATTGGGGCATTAAAGACCCAGAAGGTCAGCCTGTTGAGAAAGTCCGCGAGATTCGAGACCAGATTAAAGCGAAGGTAAAAAAGCTAGTTGAAGAGTTGACGGGAATTAGTACCAATAATGAAGCATAAAAAGATTTGTAGCCTCTGCCTGGTATCATTTTTTAAAGAAGATTCTATTTTTACTTTTCTTAAGAAAAGATGTCATCAAATTGACATCTTTTGGCGCTAGGGTTAGAATTGGCTAGAGCCAGGGTGACCGATTAGAACATTTAGTTCTAGACCAATCATCCCGACAATTACTTTGTAGGACCATATTAGTCATCGGAGGCACTGCATGAGGGTACTCATCACTGGAATTACAGGAATGGCAGGCAGCCATTTGGCAGACTATCTGCTTTCACTGCCTGAAAAAATAGAAGTATATGGTACTTTTCGCTGGCGTAGTCGCATGGAAAACGTTGCTCATCTCGAAGGCAAAATAAATCTCATCCAATGTGAGCTGACAGATTTTAGCAATACTGTCAGAGCGTTAGAAATCTCCAAACCTGATTTCATATTCCACCTTGCCGCTCAGAGCTATGTTCTTGCCAGTTGGAGTTCGCCGACTGCTACCATGCTAGAAAATCCCAGGATGCAAATAAACTTATTCGAGGCAATGTTGCTCCTGGGCATAGATTGTCCGATTCAGGTTGCCTTAAGTTCGGAAGAATACGGTATGGTTTATCCTAATGAACTGCCAATTAACGAGGATAACCCCCTAAGGCCGTTGAGCCCTTATGCCGTTAGCAAGGTAACGCAAGATATGATGGCATATCAGTATTATAAAAGCCATGGGTTGAAGACAATTCGCACGCGCGCATTCAACCATGAAGGTCCTCGCCGTGGCGATGTTTTCGTAACGAGCAACTTTGCCAAACAAATTGCACTGATAGAGGCTGGGAAGCAGGAGCCCGTGATTTACGTTGGCAACCTAAAAGCCAAGCGAGATTGGAGCGACGTCCGAGACGTGGTTCGTGCCTATTGGCTTGCGGTTAACAAATGTATTCCTGGCGAGGTCTATGTAATAGCATCGGGCAAGTGCTACAGCGTTGAAGAAATGCTAAATATGTTGCTTGATATGTCGACAGTCAAGGTTGAAATACGAGAAGATCCCGCCAGAATGCGGCCTTCAGATGTCATGGTACTTCAAGGTGATGCCTCCAAATTCAAAGCTCAAACAGGATGGGAGCCAGCGATTCCACTGGAGCAAACACTAGCTGACCTGCTGAACCACTGGAGGGAGGAGGTTCAGCGACAAAATGTCCCATGAGACGACGCTGATAACCGGAGTTGGCGGTTTCGTCGGGCGACATCTTGCCGAGCTATTAGTTAAATCAGGCGCGTTTGTATATGGAACAATACTTTCGCCTGAGGAAGTATCCCCAGACAATCCAATTCCCGGCGTCGAGCTGATGGTTTGCCATCTAGAAAACCAGTCCAATGTCGAGGAAGTAGTAAATAGCGTACGGCCTTCGGTTGTGTATCATCTGGCGGCCCAAAGCTCGGTTTCACGCTCACTAAGCGATCCTATTGGGACCTTCAAGACGAACGTGATGGGAACACTTCATTTGTTGGAATCACTAAGGAGCCTGCCGAACTTGAGAGTATTGGTGCTAATAAGTTCAGCCGAAGTGTATGGCGTAGTTTCCGAAGCTGACCTCCCCATTACCGAAAGGACATCCCTTGACCCTGTTAATCCATATGCATGCAGTAAGGCTTGTGCAGACCTGCTTGGAGTTCAATATTTCCGCATATTCCAAGTCCCGGTAATTAGGTTGCGGCCGTTCAACCATATTGGGCCTGGGCAATCGGACGCTTTTGTGGCATCAAACTTTGCACGTCAAATCGCTGAAATTGAAGCTGGAATTCGCCCCCATAAGCTCATGGTTGGTAATCTTGATGCAAAACGTGATTTTACCGATGTTAGGGATATCGTTCGTGCATATGTGTTGGCAGCAGAGAGGTGTTCGCCTGGAGATGTATACAATATTTGCTCTGGCAAGGCAGTAAGCATACGTGAAGTATTAAACCAGCTTCTTACTTTGACATCTGTTCAGATTGAGGTTGTCCAGGAACCTGATCGCATGCGTCCATCGGATCTCCCAATACTTGTAGGTGATTACTCAAAGTTCCATGCAGAAACAGGTTGGACTCCCGAAATTTCACTCGGCCAGACACTCAAGGATCTTCTGAATTTCTGGCGTGTGAGGGTATCCTAGACAGAGTTTTCCGGCTTTTTAGAAAAGTATGTCGTTTTAGCAGTAAGACAGAGTTGAACCTTCGAGGCCGTTGATGGATAAGCAATTGACATCTTTTGCCATCGCTGATATAATAACTCGGTTCTCTTAACGCGGTGTGTTGGTGGTTTCAACAAGTGAGATATATTTGGAAAATCTTAATCTAAAAGGTCAGCAAAGAAGCAGTGCTGACCTTTTATTTTTTTACAACCTATGCTGAACTACGGTCACTTTTTAAATACGGTGAACGATCGCTTCTTAGATCAGGAGGATTTATCGCATGATACGTCTTTTACCTAAGCAGGAGTCATTCTACGATTTGCTAGAGAAACAGGTTCAGATGGTAAACGAAGCAGCCCATATTCTTGTCCAGCTGATGGCCGATTGCCGTGATGCCGAAGACATTGCCTTCAAGATAAGAGCAATGGAGCATGACGCAGATGAGCTAACCCATGAGGTAATTCGGAAATTGAATACTACTTTTGTCACCCCGCTTGACCGCGAGGACATTCATGCCCTCACAAGCGCTCTCGATGACATCATGGATTATATTGAGGCTGCAGCCGACCGAATAGTTTTATATGAAATCACTCAACCTACGGAGGCGGCGGCCAAGCTTTCGAAGATTCTTGCTGAAGCCACTGAACAAACCGTCCAAGCTGTTGGATGTCTTAGGGATATCAAACGCTCGGCGCCTGTGCGCGAAGCGTGCATTTTGATAAATCGTTTAGAAAATCAAGGCGATCAAGTAAATCGGGTTGCGATTGCAAAGCTATTCCAAATGCATGACAAGCCAATCGAAGCTCTCAAATGGCGCGAAATCTATGATCATATTGAGACAGCAATTGATAAGTGCGAGGATGTTGCCGATATAATTGAGTCAACTTGTCTGAAAAATGCTTAACGCGGGAAGAAAAAAATGAAACGTTTTCGCTTCATGCCTACGGAAGAAAACTTCTTTGAGCTTTTTGAAGAAATAGCCCAAGCCCTTGTCGAAGCTGCCAAGGTGCTCCACGAATTAATCGCTAATTACGATGACATTGAGCATAAAACTCACTTACTTCGTGAGATGGAAAAGCGGATAGACCGAGCGACCGGCGGAATATGCGATCGATTGAATATTAGCTTCGTAACGCCAATTGACCGGGAAGATATACACAACCTTGCGGTTTCAATGGATGAGGTTCTTGATTATATAGAGGCATCTGCCGACCGCATGAAGCTTTATGGTGTTGAGGACCCTGCAGCGGAAGTGCCTGAGACGGCGGAGATATCTGCTATCCTTGTCCAGGCTACTGAGCAAATTCAAATTGGCATCAAGGCGCTTTCAAATCTTCGGCAGATTGACCAAGTACTGAATCCTTGCGTTAAAATAAACGAGCTGGAAAACGACGCGGATAAGTTGCTTAGGAAAGCACTGAACCGATTGTTTAAAGAAAAGACAAGGCCACTCGATATAGTCAAGTGGCAGGAGATTATCTACAGATTAGAGTTAGCCACAGATAAGTGTGAAGATGTGGCAAATGTTTTGGAAAGCATAGTGGTGAAAAATGCTTGATGCGACAATTATACTTCTCGGAACAGTAGTTGTTCTTGCACTAGCTTTCGACTTCATAAATGGCTTTCATGATACAGCAAACGCAATAGCTACTTCGGTTCTCACTCGCGCGCTCTCCATTCGAAATGCGATATTTCTTTCTGCTATGCAAAATTTTGTGGGAGCGATGATTTGGACGGGCGTAGCGCAAACAATAGGAAAGGGTATTGTAGACCCAAGCCTGGTTACTGGCAAAGGCGGACAGATTCTTGTGCTTTCAGCGCTTGTCGGAGCAATTACGTGGAATCTCATAACATGGTACTTTGGCCTTCCCAGCAGCTCGTCTCATGCGTTAATAGGCGGGGTCATGGGGGCTGCCGTTGCATATAAAGGAATCGGCGTGCTTAACGAGGAAGGACTTAAAAAAATCTTTATTTCCCTTGTAGGGTCTCCTATCGTGGGCTTTCTGGCAGGCGCGACGCTAATGATTTTGGTGATGAACTTTTTTGCTCAGCAGGCCCCTTCGAAGCTTAATAGATATTTCAAAGTTCTCCAAGTCCTCTCAGCCAATTTCATGGCTTTCACACACGGGTCAAACGATGCTCAAAAGTCAATGGGAATTATTACCATGGCGTTGGTTGTCGGCGGTTTTTTACCCACTGTGCAAGTTCCGCTTTGGGTGAAGGTAACATGTGCGGCAGCGATGGCATTGGGAACCGCAGCTGGCGGTTGGCGGATTATTAAAACTGTTGGAAAAAAAATTATGGGGCTTCAGCCTGTTCACGGTTTCGCCTCCGAGACAGCAGCCGCGTTGGTAGTTCTTTCCGCAACCTTATGGCATGCACCGGTTAGCACCACTCATGTAATATCCTCCTCGGTAATGGGCGTTGGTTCGGCAAAGCGACTTTCGGCAGTAAGATGGGGGATTGTCGGCCAAATTGTGCTAGCTTGGCTGATGACGCTGCCTATTTCGGCGCTGCTTAGCATGATTAGCTATGCCCTACTACACATTATATTGCATTAAGAAGCTGAACTTGGAAAGCTTGCTTGATATGCTTCCCAAAGTGGCAGCAAAAATTTGCAAGAATCTTTTAGGTACCAACGTTATTCATTGCTTTACGAGCGTCCTTTTCTTTTTCAGCTTTGTACTTTAATTTGATTTGTGCTTTCCATTGAAGGTTGATATGTCATTTTTAGGGAATTTCGCATCTCGACTTGCGTTAAAAACGTTAGAAACGGCTGCTTTTCTACTATGTTTTAAACCAGTCCGGATATATGTCAGCCGCTTTTGCGGTGAGAACGGTGTGGCAGAGAAATATCCAAAGCAAAATAGCTCTGCTATTGACTTGCAAGCGCTACTGGCTTTGCGTAGATTAGTAAATCCGTGCATTTTTCACAGATGTCCTCATCCGTGCCGCGGTTGGAATTTACGCAGATGAGGGTGTGGTACGCAAAGAACCCATAACTTAAAGTTCTAAAAAATAGCTGGGTTTAAAACTGGCAATGGTTTATAAAATCAGCTAGGGCGCTTAGCTTGCTTTTTAATCTTAAGCAGGATCGCATTTCTGGCTGGGATTGTTACTTTTTGGATAGCTGTTGTACTTTGCCAATCGGATTCCTTGCCTTCAGGACCAAATTTCTCAACGGAAAATCCTTCATCAGCTTGAATCCCTGCTTTGTTAAGCGGGAGGCACACCTGCACATTATGGTCTTCATTTGATTGGTTTACCATAAGGATGCCCAAGCTTCCGTTTTCCGCAAGCCAAGCGGATGTGAGGACCGATGGCAGTTCCATGGCGTAAGTTCCACTGCCGAATGAGGGTTTACCTTCAATCCGTAACAGTGGATTGTCTCCTTGCGCATTAAGCATTCCTAGGAAGCGCCCAGTAACAACATATTCGTGTGCAAATCTTCGGCATCTTGCAAGCGTTCGCAGGAAATCAGCTTCCTGCCTAACTTCTTGTGCCATGAGAACGCTTAAGCTCACCCAGCCGAGCTGTGAGCCAAATACAAATGCCTGTGCCATCTTTGCCCTCCACGGAGCGGAATCCCGGAGGTCTTCTGGAAGTGTGTATTGAAATCCAAATGTGATTGTTCTGCCTGAGTATACTGCTGGGAATAGAGGGATGACCTTCTTTGTGCCAACGGGTGTGTTTACAAGAAGCAAAGCGTCAAATTGGTCTAGCCAGCACTCGGCATTTTCCTCGGTTGTCAAAATTTTTCCTTTGGGTAGACGTGACCTTGCCATTTCGAGCATCTTTCGGTAGCCATCTGCCCAGAACTTACCACCGCCTGTTGGGTGGTTATGTTCGCTATTGAAGCACTGAACTGCACTAGCCGCGCTGATTTGGTCGATATAAACCCCATCCACATTATACTCATTCACTAAACGGTCAACCAATGCCGTAATCTTTTCTTGCCATTGCTGGGTATAGGGACACATAACGTTGAGGGGAACTTTTGAACCATAAATCTCGGTATATGGCTTTCCGTCTTCCTGCCTAGCCGCCGACCGGTCGGCTCGCTCTTCGATCCAGGTCCTGGACTTAGGGTCGCATAGCCGGCCGTTGATGTAGGGCATAACATGGAAGCCGATTGCTTGGAGTGCCTTAACTCCTTCGGCGAAGTTTGGTTTTGCGGGGAAGTATTCGGGATAAAGAGTGTCAAATGGAATCTGGTGCCAAGTATACCAGTGCAATGCAATAGGAATGCCGAAAAAATCGGCGGCCTCTTTGGCCATTTCGAGGTTTTCAACTGGCTCGGATTCGGTATCGCTCCAAACATCTTTAACCCTAATCCATAAATCGGTGTCCTTCAACCACTGAGGGATTGTTCGCTTGGATATCGGTCCACCTTTTCCCCATGGAGCGTCGAATGTCCATTCGCGATAAATCTGTGCCGCGTCGTAATAATCGCCCGTAAAGACACCAACTGCCGCCTCATAAGGGAGCTTCCATGCACCGCTGCCTTTCTTGGGAATTGCTGGGAGGTTAGTTATTGTAAAGCTGATGCCGTCTTGACGAGCTTTCATGCTAAAACGCTTGTGGTTCGCCTGCGGGTCATGCGTTCCAATGTAGAGGCCGTGCCCCCGGTTGTAAAATGCAACGAACTGCATAGCAGCGACAAGCGATGGGTATGTGGCATCATATGCTTCTCCGGGTTTCAACTCATATTCGAGTCCCCAGCCAAATGGAGCGGCCATTTTTAAACCCTTCTCGGGCTTTATGTTGGGTATTATTGGGAAATTTGCCCTATTGATTTTCCATCCGTTGGGAAGTTTAGCGGAAATTGACCAGTATGAAAGACGACTCCTGTCATTAAGACGCACCGACATGTGAACCTCGGCTTGTACTTCTCCAAGGGGCACTATCCATTTGAACTTATTCATTTGTTGCCCTAAAAACGATGCTTTGCTGCTTTCAACCTCTTTCGATTCGCCACTTGGGCCTCGGAAGACAATTTGCCAAATTGACGTATTGTCTTGGGCATCGCCGAGAAACTCGTGGCCCGAGGAATCCTTGATACTATTCAGACACAAACGGCCACCTTCAATGCCTAAAGTAATACTCAGGTATTCATTCCTCAGAACGATTGGGTCTTCTGAGGGTTTGTTATTTTTCATATCTGCCTCCATTGCTCCGCATACTGTACAAATAGGGATTAGGATAGTGGTTATGATAATTATGTAATGGCATGTTATCCTGCACTTCATATTTATCCTCGCTTTGCAAGTGAAAGTTTAGCACATGTGAGGTTGGTATGGAAACATCTGAAGGATTTTACACTCCTTGGGTTGAACCATATGCCAAGCACGAAATTTGATTTTTTTTCAAGTAATTTCGGGGCTAAAATGAAAACCGTTCATTCATTGCTATTTCTACTTATTGTAGCATCAAATGCTCTTGCTTTTGAAACTGTCGTTTGGCAGATAGGGAAAGCTGATAATTCTTATGGCGAGTTTGCCTTAGCTGGAAATTACAATGGTTATGCTAAGGCCTTCCCTAAGGACGTCACGTTCCAACCTGATAAGGACGACCCTTCAAAGGCTTGGAGCTTCATACATCCGGGACCGTCGGACTCATGGGCTGGCTCGAAGCCTCACGGATTCACAATTATTTTTAACTTGCCGCGGCAACCTAAGGGGGTATTTTCTTTCACGATTGACATGGTAGATACTCATGCCTCGGCGCCGCCGGCAATCAAGTTGTCAATAAATGGTCAATCAGGCATAATCAAACTTGCGGAGGGTGCTGGTGATGATTCGCTTGTGAATCCTAGGGCTGGCAGGGAGTATGTCTTCAGTACCTCATTGCCCGCATCAACTTTGCGCAAAGGTGAGAATAAGATTGAGATTCTGAATGAAAAAGGCTCATGGTTCCTCTATGATGCGGTAATTCTGAAGAATGACCCGGAGGGCGTGGTGAAGGCAAGCGTAAAGAGAATCGAGCTACACCCAACGATTAGGTTTGTTCGCTCTGGCAGAACTCTTATGCAAGTAGTTGACCTCGAAGCTGAGTTCACAAATGCACCGGCGGATTGCAAAGGGATTCTAAGAATGGGAGAGTGGAGCACGGCGGTTACGCTCAATCCGCCGTTCTTGGGGATTCTTCGCAAGGAACTTGCGGTTCCCAAGGTGCACGAACCATCGAAATTAGAACTCTTCGTAGAAGTGGGCGAAAAGACTGCAACGGCATCATGCGAGGTCAAGCCGGAGAGGCATTGGTTATTCTATCTTCAGCCGAGTTCCCATGTGGACATCGGCTACACGGATTTTCAGGATAAAGTAATTAAATTGCACAACGACAACATGTCGCTTGCCCTTTCTCTTTGCAAGAAGTACCCCGGCTTTGTATGGAACACCGAGGCGGCATGGGTCGAAGACAATTATCTTTCTCTTATGCCGCCGGAAAAGGCGGACGATTTCTTGAGGGCGGCAAAAGAGGGCCAGATAGGTTGCCAGGCGGTCTATGGAAACATGCTCACTGGAATCTGCTCGCATGAGTCTTTTATACGCACCCTTTATTTTGCTCACTCGATTGCCCGAAAATATGGGATTCCATTTGACATAGCAATGAGCAGTGACGTCCCAACTCAGGTATGGACACTGCCTACGGTTTTGGCGCAAAGTGGCATCAAATACTTTAGCGCTGGATTGAACCTCACGCGGGGCGATTCGTTCAACAAGCTTTTTGGCAAATCGCCTTTCTATTGGCGAGGACCTGATGGTAGCAAGGTTCTTACCTGGTACATGAATGGCTATGCAAAGGCTGTCCATTCAGGGCTGGCTATAGACATCGACCGCGCAAAAGCAGGTGTAGAGTCGCTCCTGAGGGAGTATGACCGCGACGACTACCCATACGATGCAATTCTCGGTTTCGGCGGTTATGGAGACAACCAGCGGCTCAGCGAGAGGCTTGCGAAGACGGTGCAGGAGTGGAATGACCGCTATGCTTATCCGCGCATAATCCTTTGCCGCGGTCCCGAGTTCTTCGAATACATTGAGCATGGTTTCAAGGACAAAATACCAACGATAGAGGGCGACGGTGGCGTATATTGGGAGGACGGAGCTGGTTCCTCTGCACGTGAAACGGCTCTGGTTCGCATCGCCAAGGAAGATCTTGTTACTGCTGAGAAAGTCTTTTCTCTTGCTTCCACCATCTTTGGGGAAAAGCATCCGAAGGATGAGTTTGACACGGCTTGGAAAAATGCGATCCTATATGATGAGCACACGTGGGGCGCACATTGCAGTATTAGCCAGCCGCAGAGCGAACAGACAACAAAGCAGTGGGTCTATAAAGCTCGTTTTGCATACAATGCTTCAAGGCAAGCCAAGAAAGTTCTCCAAGCTGGGCTTCGCTCCCTTGTTCGTTCGGTCAAAGCCGATAAACCTTCACTCCTAGTGTTTAACCCGCTCGATGTTTCTGTAAGCGGGTTGGTGCTTGCTCGGAATAAATCTGGCGAATTGGTTGAACTTTGGGCGGAGGATGTGCCTCCTCTTGGGTATCGTGTATTTCCGCTATCAACAGCAAACCCGATGGACGGAACTTTTCAGACTGTCAATACAACTTCTCAAATCAGCATTCCGAAATTCGAAAATCAATTCTATCGTTTAGAAATTGACCCTCTTACTGGTGCTGTGAAAAGCCTTATCGACAAGGAACTTAATCGTGATTTGGTTGATTCCAAGTCGCCGTATGGTCTCAACCGTTATCTTTACGTATCGGGCCACGGCGAATCCATGACCATTCATGCCGACGCTAGGCCGGTGAAGATAAGCACAGCGCTGCTTCCCTATCGGCGGGTGATACGGATCGATAGCTCTGCATATATGACTCCTGAGCTCACTACCGAAATCGTGCTTTGGGATAAAATTAAGCGCATTGACTTCAACAATACGCTTAGGAAAAAAGGTACTTACATGAAGGAGGCGGGATACTTCGCTTTCCCATTTAACTTGAAGAAGCCTGAATTCCACATTGAGATACCTGACGGCATTATCCAGCCAAGTAAGGATATGCTCCCTGGTGCATGCATGCAGTGGTATTGTGCCCAAGACTTTGTTGTAGCGACTGAACCAGGATGCACTATTGTCTGGACGGCGCTTGAAAGTCCGCTAATCACATTGGGTGACATCAACCGCGATACCTTTCAGTCGCCGCTCCCTATTGATAATGGCCACCTGTATGCTTATATATTCAATAACTATTGGTTTACGAACTACAAAGCATCGCAGAGTGGGCAATTCACGTTTCGCTTCTCACTCACTAGCATGGCTGAGTATAACCCAGTGGCAGCATCGCGCTTTGGACGGTCGGTTAGGAACCCTCTAATCGCGGCTGAGGTTGCGGGCAAGGGAGAAGCTGGTGTTCATACTTTGAGCCTTGTGTCTGTTGCGCCTTCGAGCGTCATCATCCAGGCTTTAAAGCCTGCGGAATCCGGCAAAGGAATTATTGTTCGCCTCAGAGAAGTTGCTGGCAGGGATGCCGAAGCAGTCCTGCAATTGCCGGCGATGTTCAAGCGTGCGTGGAAGTGCAATCTGGTGGAAGATGTGGGACAGTCGCTTCCAATATCAAAAGGCACTTTGAAAGTAGCACTCCGACCTAACGGCATGGCTACGGTACTACTCTCGCCATAGCAGGCTAAAGAAGTATGCAGGGGCAAGGGTCAAGAATTGTCAGATATTAAGCTCGTGCCCGGTTATTGAGCAGGAAACCGTTTCGCCGATAGTTAGGAGATTATAATTACCACCAGCCGGACATTCAGGCTGTTCCCTTATATAATCAGGCACAAGGTCATCCCATGTTACCAAGTCACCGTTGGATTTGTTGTTCTCCATTGCAAACTGTTCTTTGGCTGTGTAAATCTGCTTCATATTCTCAATGCAAGACTTTGTCCGAGACGTATTTTGTGCGTGAATAAAGCACGGAGCAGCTATCATCATTAGAATGCTAACGACCAAGATCACAATCATTATTTCTATGATTGTGAAACCGGCGTTCTCACGAACAATGTGCCTTCTAACCATATTTGCCACCCCCGATACAAAAGGCAAAGCAGTTTGCCTATAAATTAGAACGCTGTACTATAAGATTTCATCAGAATTATTCCATAAGTTACATTGGATGTTCAAGTACTATGTGCATATACAAGAAACTCAGCTGGGTAGGAATAAATTGCAACAATATAGAACCGACATTATAGGAGGTGGAGAACATGGATGCGATTGAATGCATGAAGACTAGGCGAAGTGTTAGAGTATATCAGGATAAACCCGTTCCTCGGGAAATCATCGAAGATATTGTTGATTGCGGAAGACTTGCTGCAACGGCGATTAATATTCAGCCTTGGCAGTTCATTGTGGTGCAAGACCCAGGAATGCGCAAAAAGATCGCTGATACTACAGATTATGGTAAGTTTATAGCTCAAGCGCCAGTTTGTATAGCCGTCTTTTGCCAGGATACCAAATATTACCTTGAAGATGGGAGTGCCGCAACGCAGAATATCCTCAATGCGGCACGAGCGCATGAGCTCGGTTCGTGCTGGGTTGCAGGTGACAAGAAAGCATATGCACCAAAAATAGGAGAAATGCTGGGGATGCCGCCGAACTATAAATTAGTCTCACTAGTATCAATAGGCTATCCAATCGAAACTCCAAACCCAGGTAAGAAGCCGTTGTCTGAAGTGTTACATTGGGAAAGGTATTCGGGCTAATAAGCTTTTAGTTTTTCCTAAGCATGGTTGCAATATAATTCTCATTTGGGCAGTATTGCCAATGGATCGCTTGTAACCCACCGAATTGTGCGGGCGTCTATGCGTTCGACGTAGCTAAGCCTTTCAACAGCTGAGTCACAATAGTCCGAGCGATTATATTTAAGTACGATTGTCATCGGCTTTTCGGGAATAAAAGGTTTGGCTTTACCGATAAGCGAAATAGCTTTTTTCGCTGCTTCACGGATGCGAGCTCGTGCTTCATCCAAGGGCACAAGCTCTGCTTTGTTTCGCCCAATTCCCCTTTTTACCACAGCCGTTTCTATTGGGTCGAAGAAGTCTCTTGCCTCTTTGCATGCAGCTTCGTCACCGCTTACCATGAGCATAGGAACGCCGAAATTCCCAGCGACAATCGCCCATTGTGCCAACTCACCCATTTTGCGACCATTGATTGAGTAGTCATGCCAGTGCGTGGATGATTGAGTATGGTCAAGAAAACCGTTAATGGTGCCAGCCATCGCATGTGCACCTATAAAGAATGTGCCGGAATAGGTTTCATCCAACGCACCCCACCATTTTTTGTTTGCACGAGGGTCTTGTACTGCCCGCTTATCAAGCATCTCGGGAATAAAATTGTGGGCTCCGTTATGACTGTCTAGAACTGTTACTTCGTCAGCACCGCCTTCAAAAGCTCCTGCAACTGCGGCGTTAATGTCTTCCATTAGAAGCCTGCGTGCTTTCTGATAACCTTCGGTAGTTTGGTCCATCATTTCATATGCGTCGACGCCTGAGACACCCTCTAAATCTGTGTGGATATAAATCTTGATCTTTTTCACAGGCTTGTCTCCTTTGTCAGCCAGTACGAACCCAGCTACTGCAATTATTATTAGAGTACTAAGAAGTATATATCTCATCGCTTTCCTCGAGGAACACGTAGAGGATTTGATATTAATATTAAACAGGCGGTTCATGATTACCTTCGACGGTCTGAACCGTTTCATCAGGAATCTGGTTGCTCTAGCATGTTAGCGATTCAAGAGTGGCAATGTACTGCGCCGTCTGGTTCTTCGAAAACCATTTTTTGGACCACAATGCCGTCTATTTGTCGGAGGGTATCCTCAAGCTGGTTGATTTGCTTTTCATCGCCAAACATCTCAAGCAGAATCAGGCCAGAGTTTGAGCATGCATTCTCGGTAACATTATGTAGCCCAAGTCGGGTTTTTATATTACACCCAAATTTCGTGAGGACTTCCTGAAACGCTATCGCTTCTTTAAATCTATCCGTTAGCAAAGCACCTATGATTATTCGTTTTGCCATTGCTTACCTCCTTGCATTATTTGTAATGTTTTACCGCATGTTGGAGCGAAATCAACCTGTCATCGAATATTGTAAAATGGGAACCTAAGGCAGCTTATTTTCTCGCCGCTTCTGGTGCAGGTTTGACTTCCTGTGTTTCCTCTTGCTCTTCTTTTACATAAAATGTGCCGCTGGCTTTTTCGGCTTCTATCCATTCATCGTCTTCTTTAAGCGAAATAATTACCTTTGGTGCGGAGAAGGAATGCTTTTCCTTTTCATCATAACCTTTGACGTTACCAACAAGCTCAACTCTATCTTCCTTGCCGAAGTATGTTGCGGAGTCTGCGGTGACAATGCGGTTTTTCTGGGCAATCTTTAAGCCGCCGGAAACAATAGCCTTCTTTTGCTTATAGTAATACTCGATTTTGTCGCAAGTTATGACTGCTTCGTCTTTCCACTCTGAGCTAAGTGATTTGGGCGCATCTTTCTTTTCCTGTGTCTCCTTTTTGGGCTTTGGCTTGGCAACCATGCGAACGTTTCCGGTTAGAGTGCCCTTTTTCTCTTCGAAGTTTATCGTGCAAATATCCGCTGTGATATTGTTTCTATCGTCGAAGATTTTTAGGTTTCCGGTGGCTTGGGCGGTTTTGGTCTTCTCGCTATAGTCAACCTTGTCGGCTATAAGGGTTGTATCGCCTTGGACAAACATCACGTTGCCCCTGAGGACCGCAATACGATCTTCACCGTCCCAGCGGTAGGTAGAGCTATCAGCTGAATACTTAACTTCCTTATACGTTGGCTCGGTTGGTTTCGCCGAAGTATTTCCCTGCTGAGCCCTACCTACTGAAGCGAGAATCACAGCAAACATGACGGCCGATGCTATGCTGAACGCTACATATTGCTTTAATACTTTTGTCATAAAAACCATCCTTTGTCTAGTCTGGAATTCGAATTGTGCCTCTTACTTTGTTAATCGTAATTTCTTTCTTTTCGAAGTCTGCAGTCAGCCGCTCGCCCTCCAAAGTGCTCCCATCAAAATTTGCGCGAATGCCACCAGTGCATACGAGCTTCGACTTCTGGCCGTTCCAGTAGATATTCTTTACTTTGAGTGTTGGGCCATTCACAATTTTTACTTCCGACAACCCTGGAGCTGATATTTTGCCGATTAAAGAATCATATATAGCTTTTTTGGCGGAAAGGGATGCTATTGCATTGCCATCTTTTATTAAAATGCCATTTATAATGTTTTGGAAGGTTATGAGTCTCCGATCCCGACTTACTTCTATGCTTTTTGCATGGAAACTCCAAACTTTTTTTCCATCTTGGCGGCCTATTATATTGGCATCCCTAAAGAATAGTCCAATGCCAGAAAATTCGTCCTGTTTCAGTTTGGCTTCCATAGCTCCAAATGGATGCAGAGCTTTCAAGTAAAGGAAGGCCCAGATGAGAGCGGCAATGACTACGCCGCCAGTTATCCAAGGAAGCCACTTTTTCAGTTTTATTGCCAACATTTCACCGCACAATGAAGGGGCGAAGATCCCCGTATGAGAATGCTGTTCCCGAATTGTCCTGCGCTAGTACAACCCAATAATATTTGCCAGGCCCTAATTCCGGTCCTATCATTGAGGTGGCAGGAGCAGAAACTGTCCGGTGCCATATTGGGAAAGTGCCAACTAGTACAGCAGGGTCTGTGCCGTAATCGAAATCAGGGTCAAGCGGAAGCGTCGGGAAGCGATCATATACATAGACAGAATATTTGTCAGCTCTATCGAGAGCTTGCCATTTGAATACCGGTGGACTGCTGATGGTAGCGCTTTGTGCCGGAGATATCGAACGAAGCTGGTCAAGAGGCACAACGTCGAGCAGATTGCTAAGTTCGCTTACTGCGCGTTCGTCAGGTTGATTGAATTCGTCTAAAAATTCTACATCCACCGATGCGACGGCATAGTAGTACTTTAGGCCAGGAGTTATTTCCACACCAGTGTCGCCATAAAAAGTTGCATATGGATCGCGTACGAAATCAATTGCTCTGACAGTTGGGCTTTGCCCACGATAGATGCCATACCCAGCAATGTCTCGCGACGGATTGTTAGGGTCTGACCAGTATAGGTCAATTTCGATGAGCGACCCCAGCGGCGTTGATCTTACAATCCTTGTGGGTTTCTTCTTTGCAAGAGCCGCACGGAATCTTGGGGACGTGAACGCCCGAATCGCATCAAAAGCGTTTTCGCTTCGTGTAATAGAATCAGGCATAGTATACGCTTCGATTGCGTCCAATCTTGGGGCCTCTGGTCCTTCTCTTAGGTTCGAGCGTATAAGGTGAAAATTAATAAAATCGATCGAAGGAGTGAGATTTGCGATTTCTACTTCGTCATTTGTGAAACCAACTTTCGAGGCAGTAATTACTGCAGGAACGCCTGTCGGCACATCTTGAAGCACGTAATGCCCGTTCCTATCGGTAATCGCTACTATTGAGCCATATGGGCCTACTTGACCCTCACCTGTGGGTTGGAGTAGCAGGAATACTCTTGCTCCCTCGACTCTATGGTTGGTGTCATCGAATACAATGCCTTCAATAGATGTTGTGTTTGATACAGGTGCAATAATTATATTGACATTCATAGTCGGCTCGTCTCTGAGAATTTCAGCTGCGGTGCAGCCTATCCATGTCTTACCGTTGATTGTTGTTTTTGCACGAATAGTACGCCATCCGCTTGGCACATTTTCTAGGCGGTAAATGCCGGTGATAAGTGACCTTGTTTTGCGCGCTCCATCATAATAAACCTCGGCATCTACAATAACATTTTGGTTCATATCTGAAACGGTGCCGCTGACCACACTCCTAGGCCTATGTCCTCCACCGCATCCCTGCAAAACAGTGAGAGCTAAAAGCATCATCGCTGGCAAACCTAGAAAATGCTTCATTTGCTTTGTCATTGAGGATTCCTCCATTCTATACGATATAAGAGCTATTCCAAAAGCTCCAGCGCCAGGCGGATGTTTTCTTTTGCAGCATCTTTGAATGCGGGCACTTTTTCAGCTAGTCGGGCAGAAAGAACATCGCGCTTGTGCCATGTATCTAATACCCTTCTTGGAAGTTTGCCAGACTTTAAGTCTTCAAGAGACATATTTTCTTGACCAACAGATTTTAGGAAGCTTTCGACCTTTGGGTCGTAGGTAATGCCGAGCATAGGAATGCCAGAAGCAGCGGCGAATATCAGTGCATGTAGCCGCATTGACACCACCATTTTTGATGCGCAAATGATGCCCAAGAGTTGCTCTGGCGTTAGGTTTTCTTTTTGAACGATTACGGAATCTCCAACTTGCCTGCCAATTCTTGAAGCCATTTCCAGATCGCCTGGTGTGTGCATTGCCATGAGAAATATTTTCGCTGGCAGTTCTTTCGATAGCTGTTTTAGTGATTCGATTGCATATTGTTCCACCCACGGCGCTTCACGCCATTCGCGGAGGGCAAAAGTTATAATATCCCCCTCGAATTGCTCCGTTGGTTCGGCTTTGAGAAGAAACGCGGGGTCAGCAGTCACGTAAATTGGTGGCCTTGCTACCCCAATTTTTTTAAGCAGATTGGCCGAGTCTGGATCGCGAACTGCTATGATATCAACTCTATCAAGCACGCGGCGGGCGAGCATGCAAGATATTTTTCGCCTTAGAGGGCCTATCCCTTGGCCGAGAATCATTACTTTGCGGCGAGACCGCTGTGCCTGCATGATAACCCATAAATAATATAAAAGTGAGCGGAAGCTTGTAGCATCTTGGATGAGACTGCCGCCGCCGCTTATTACTAGGTCGCTCTCGCGAATCGCGGTAAGTACTTCGGCGATAGAGCGCCTTGACAGCGACCGAACGCCATGGTGTAGCTGGGTTTCTTTAGGAGCGCCCGAGATTACGGTAATCTCGATGTCTTTTTTTGAGTGCTCCCTAAGTCCAGCGATGATGGCGGACAGAACTGCCTCATCGCCCATGTTGGAGAATCCGTAGTATCCTGAAATAATTATACGTTTTCTAGCTATCACTGTTTAACTTACGAGAGACCCCGGTATTGCGCTTGCCAAAAATCAGCCAAGCAGCCAATCCAAGTACAAATCCGAGCACTAGACCGTCAATGGTGCGCATTGCCGACAGCGCAAGTGGGGTGTGTATGTGACAGAAGGTATTCAGCATAGAAACCTGACCGAGCGTACCAAGCGCGATTAGTGGGAGACCCCAAGCACGACGCCTGCTCACTAGAAGGGCAATGCCGAGGAACATAGCAGGGTGGCCGATTAGGAATTCCTTTGTTCGCGGGCGAACGAAAAGGACTTTATCGAGTATTGCTCGGAATTTAAGTTCGACTGTTGATACCCCAATTGCCGCATCATTTCCTGTACGCATGAGGGCAATAAGAAGAATGATTAGTGCAAAGCTAATCGCTATTGCATGCCATACGAAAAGCGGATGTGCCATCACTGAGTAAAGATTCTCACGAACCTTTGCCCAAACACGCCCAAGAGGTTCATTTATCATTGGCAACCCTGCTGCCATGACGAAGATTACTATGAGAAGTGGGGCAATATGCGCTAGCTTGATACCTATAAACTGTTCGACTTTGACCATGTATAGCCGGTTCCCAAGCATCCCGGCGATGTGAAAGGCGCCAATGAGTGTAAAAATTGATGTTCCAATGAATAGTTTTGTCGCTGTTAATGCTGGCGACTTTTCGTTTGTTTTACTCGTAAAGCGTGGGCCAATCACGCCGACGATTCCTAAAGTCGGGAATATGATAGCAGCTTTAAGAGCAACTAGTTGTTTGCCAAGTTCGCTTGAGGCTATTAAGCCGGCGAATGCAGCAAAGGCGAGTATTAGAATTCCATATTTGAATATTCCCGGCAGAGTGACCATTGAGTCGAGAAGTATAATTCCAGCTGAGGCGATGGAGAGCGCTATTAGCAAGAGAAGTATTATCGGTTGTGAGGATGTTCCAAAAGGCCTGGCAGTACCGATTTTGTAGCCGGCTTTTTCGATGGCTTTGCGTATTGCACTAACGAACTGTATATTTTTATGCATATCCGATTGGCCGGATGATTCTATTAAGCGTATATAGCAAAGTCGTATGTTGCGTTCCTTTACTGCGCGGGCAAACCGCTCGATAGCTGCCGATGGAGCAATGCCAGCCATCTCAGTGTAGGGAATGCTGTGGGCGCGGATGAAATTCCCCTCAAGCTCTCTGCACATTATAGTATCGCCCTTCTGTTTGGCAAACTCAATTGATCCGAAGATTAGGCTGTTTTTCTCAAGCTGTTTTGCGGCATGAGATAGGAGTCCTCTGAAACCAATCACCTCGTCGCCGGCACAAATCAGCCTTGATATGCCCTCTTGCCTTAGCTCCTTGGCTGCCGAATCTATTGCTTTTGTAGTTATCGCAGGGTGGTTTTGGAGTCGGGCCACAACGTCAAAGCCGCATTGCCTAATAAGATTTACAGCTTCTGGAGGTAGCCCTATGCCTATTGTGTTGAGCGTCTCTGGGGTTGCCTTGATAACAAAACGAGTCGGCTTATTAGCAAAATGGGTGTACAAATAGTTGCGTTTGAGCAGCGCCTCCCAAACACGTTTTGCCAGCGTGGAATCAGAGATGATAACCTCGGTACATGGTTCATTATTATAAAGGGTTGCTCTAAAACGAATTTGGCCTGTTGATACCAGGTCCTCCAGGGTTTGTTCGGTGATTGCTATGCCGGTCATGCCTGCTTGGCGGAAACTGCTTAGGACGTCCGAAAGTGCCATTGATTCCGACAGGGCAACATTTTGGAGTTCTTGGTAGTCGAGAATAAGCTCAACATTGCGGTTTGCTACTTCTAGCTTGTACCGACGGTCTGCGAGGATAAAAGCACTCAGCAGGCCGGGTATAAGAAGAATAAGCAGTAGCCAGTTTCGTTTAAGCACTTGGCAGTACCCCCAGTTGCTTTTTCGGCTTGAGACTAATTTGCCGGTCTTTACCAATATGGTCGCCTATAATACCAATATCCGATTTGGCGTCGCCTTCGAAGGAGCTTTCGCCCACCCAGAAGATATGTGATGAAAACTCCAGTAATGAAGCCGCCAACGTGGGCGGCATATGCTACCCCTCCCGCGGCTGCATCCATTCCGCTGAGACTGATAATTTGAATTAATATCCAAAGGCCAAGCACTATAGATGCTGGATACTCTACCAGTTGGACGAAAAAGAAGAACGTTAAGGTTATGATTCTTGCATCAGGGAAAAGAATCAAGTATGCGCCCAGCACTCCAGCAATTGCTCCGCTCGCTCCTACCATTGGGATAGTAGAAAATGGAGCAATCAGTACCTGCAAGAGCGCTGCACCAACACCAGATAAAAGGTAAAAAAGCAAGAATCTAAAGTGTCCAAATGTATCCTCTACGTTGTTGCCAAATATCCATAAATAAAGCATGTTGCCGGCAATATGGAGCCAGTTTGCATGCATAAACGCTGAAGTGAAGATTGTGAGCCAAGGGGTAATAGGCGTCGCGGGACCAACATCACGTCCGGTTGTTAGTTCGTATGGTACGAGCTCGAATCCTGCAAGTGGATTGTGAACCCCTGGTCTGAGCGGTCCGTTGTAGAGATATATTAGCACGTTGGCTACGATTAGCCCATAGACTACGAGCGGTGTTGCACTAGTGGGGTTTTCATCCCTCAAAGGAATCACCAAGGACCTCCACTTTAAACATTTATAAGCATTCTATCACACGTCTTGCTGACTGTAAACACAATTAAAAATTGTGTTATCTTGTTTTATAAAGTTTAAAGGGCTCGGAGGATTATCCGAGCCCTTTATAATTTTAGTTTTTATGCAGGCTTTCTATGTTTTTTCGTTCTTTTGCTGTAAGAGATATTCGTTTAGCTTTGCAAGGGCATCCGGCTCTTCCAATGAGAAATGAAAATCAATTGCCTCATGGATGTCAATTGTTCCCATTGCCTGGAACTTTTGGCGTTCGTCGTCCATTATCTCGCAGGGAGTATCCTTTAGTATGCTATCTTCCCACTCTTCCTGTTTTATGAATTGTTCTCCGAGCTTCTTGCAACGCGAGCATCTATACTTGACGTATACGAAACTCGGGCCAAACAAGCGCAAGTAATAGCCCGTCTGCATGACGTCTTTTGCGATTATACGTTGCCCACAGTCGCATCTTATCAAGGGTCTGGTACTCATGGCATACACCTCCGTTAAAAAATTTGGAACCTCTCGATGCTCGCGCGCATGCCTCTGAAGTGAGGAGAAGCGCGAAGTCATACTAGCAATTAATTATAACATAGCTACCAAGGTTTTTCCAATGCCAAAGCTTTTCAAGCGTCGTTATTTTGTTGAAAATATGTTCGAGTGCGGCATGAAATATTCTTCATACTTCTGTTCTGCATATCTGTCCGTCATCCCAGCAATGAAGTCGCATACTGCGCGGGCCCTTCCTGGAGTATCCTGCAACTTTGCGTTGTACCAAGTAGGAAGGAGTTCCGGATGCTCCATATAAAAGTAAAAAAGTTCTTTGAGAATTTTTTGCGCTTTTTTGAGTTCTCGCAATACAGGGGTGTCGACATAGTATACGCGTTCGAATAAGAAATCTTTTAGTTTATTGGCTGCTGCAAGTACTTCATCGCTCATGCTTAGCTCTGGCTTACCAGTGCTGTTCTCGACGAGGTCAATCACCATTATCGCAATGCGCTCGGAGGGCTGCCGCCCGAGGACCTTTGTGCAATCTTTTGGCAAGTCAATTTCTCGGAGAATTCCAGCTCTGATGGCGTCGTCAATGTCGTGGTTTATATAGGCAATTCGGTCGGCAATGCGTACAACTTGCCCTTCAAGCGTGCCGTTTCCTTGCCTATTGAGGTCTACGTCTTCGCTTCCCTTTGAGTGCTGAACGATGCCCTCGCGAACTTCAGCGGTCAAGTTTAAGCCACAACCGTCTTTCTCAATTATATCGATGACCCTCAAACTTTGCTCGTTATGCCGAAAGCGCGCATTAGGAACGAACTCGCGGTATACCTCGTCAAGTGCTTCTTCTCCTGCGTGGCCAAATGGTGTGTGTCCAAGATCATGGCCGAGAGCGATGGCTTCGGTAAGGTCTTCGTTTAGCCGCAGCCCTCGGCTGATGGTGCGTGCGATTTGTGAAACTTCAAGTGTATGAGTTAATCGAGTGCGGTAGTGGTCTTCTTCGGGGTCGATGAAGACCTGCGTTTTGTGTTTCAGGCGGCGAAAGGCTTTTGAGTGAATAATTCTATCGCGGTCACGCTGAAAGTCTGTGCGGATTGGACATTTCTCTTCGGGTTTTGTGCGTCCTTTTGATTCAGCGCTCAGCGTTGCAAAGGGTGATAAAATCTGCCGCTCTAGCTCTTCTTGTTGTAATCTTATGAAAGAAGTATTTAGCATCTAATATAACCTGAGGACAACTCCAACTTTGTTTCTTGTGATTGAAATCGTTTGAAGGTCAATTTGGCTTGCTTTATATGGTATTATTTGAAAACATGTAATCTAGACAATGGCCAGTAACGAAGCCATGCTTTTGCCTGAATGTTCTTGATGGGCAGATCGCCCCAGAACCTGCTGTCGTTGCTTTCGTCACGGTTGTCTCCAAGCACGAATACGCATCCCTCAGGCACCTTTTGGGGCGGGAAGTCGCCGTGAGCATTGCGTGAAAGATACGGCTCTCTTATTTCTTTGTTGTTTATGAATACCTTGCCTGAGCGTATCTCAATTATTTCACCCGGAAGAGCAATAATTCGTTTGATGAATATCTTGCGTGGATCTGCCGGGAATCGGAATACGATAATATCACCTCTTACAGGCTTCTCAAACCTATAGATAAATTTGTTGCCCAAAAGACGCTCGCCACTTCGAAGATGCGGCTCCATGCAGCGCCCACATACTTTGAAGCCTTGGACTATAAATGTTACAAGGAATGCGAACACCACCGCTGTCATAACGATGGTTTCACACAATTCCCTGAGAACTCGTGAATATTTTTTCTTCATTAGAAAAGCCATCGGTGGTAGGTCGCCGGCAAAAATCTCTCCTTTAGCCGAGACATTTATAAGTGTGCGAGGTAGCCGCAACTTTGTACCCGGCCTGAGGACGACAGACTTGTGGGCAAGATGATTAACCTACCAGTATATCGAGCGGCGTATTCGATACTTTTCGTTTTATTCGCGCCAGAGCATTATCCACCGATTTTGTTTTGCACTGAAGCTCGGACGCAATCTCCCTGTACGACTTGCCGACTCGATACCCAGAAAGCACCCGCCATTCGAAGTCGCTTAGCATTTGCTGAAGCCTTTCTTGCAGCTGATTCGAATCTTCCTGCTTGAGCACCACCTCTTCTGGGTCGACGACATTCTCAGAAGTAAGAATGTCGGAAAGCGTCCATTCGGAACTCGACTCATCGGGCGGCGACTCAAGCGAAAGAGAGGTGTTCAGCGGAATTTGCTTCTGGCGCGTAGCGGTCTTAATGGCGGTGATAATGTGCCGCTGGATGCAGATTCTGGCAAACGCAGGGAATGAAATTGCTTTGTCGGCTCTATAATCCACCACAGCTTGCCAGAGGCCAATCATCCCGACCTGCAGAAGGTCTTCTTTCTCTGCGCCCACAAGGAAATAAGATCTCACTTTGTTGCGAACAAGGTTTCTGTATTTATAGAGAAGATACTCGGCGGCTTGCTCTTCACCCGCCTGCGCACGCTCGACGACTCCGGCGTCCGACATACCTTCGTATTGAGCATGCCTTTGTGGCACAAGGTCCTGATCGTATTCCATTAGCTAGCAGCCTCTCCTTGGTCCTTCTCCACCTCTATGACCAGTTTGCTGACCAGCAGGGCGGCGAGTCCGACGGCTACCGCAGTGGCAGCGCTAAGAACCACTGGCATTTCGGTGAGCGTCCGATCGCCGTACCTGATTCTCAGCTTTCTAATCGGTCCGCCGCTTGTTATTTTTTGCAGCTCATCAGCCATTTCTACGCCCAGGGCAATCAAGTCTGCCCTGTCTTGCTTCTTTTTTTCTTCAAGCGCTGCTAGGGCTGCTACCACATCGCCCGAAGCTTCATTGAGTGCTTTTCGGGCGTCTGCATAGCTTACCCTTAGCCTGCTGCGAATGGCATCGATCTTTTCGAGCTCACTGTCCAAGCGGCATCACCCGCCAAATTATACACTAGCTTCTGAAGATATGCAATAGCGGTGGAAAGATTTTTGTGGAATATATTTTGAAGAAACTTTAGCAGAGCATGGTACATTAGGGCTGTGTTTGTGTTTTTACTTTGGCTTAGTGAAAAGAAAACCGCCGAGATTTAGTCTCGGCGGTTTTTAACTTCTTGATTTAAAATCGGATGCCGACTATGTTAGTCGACGTCCGATTTTATGTTTGGGGCTACCTTCTGCGTCGGATGAATCCGGCGAGTCCGAACAGGCCGGCGCCAAGCGCAAGCAAGCTTGTTGGCTCAGGCACCATGTTCCAGTTGCCTCGCCATGCGACGTCATCAACGTAGTTGTAGCCATGGGCTACCGCTGACCAGTTGCCAAGGATTAGGGTTGCTGGCGTGGATGTGTTAGCCCACCGAGCGCACGTGTTGTCCATGGTCATGGTCATCTTCGGCGCAAGCGTGCTGTCTACATACCACTTGATTGTGCCTACACCTGCGCCGTAGTCGAATGACCAGGTTACTCTCCACCTGTGCCAGCCTAAGCTCCTAGGAGCAGCTGAACCAACGGTCCACGTAGTGCCGGCAAATGTTGGAGCAGTCACGCCATCCAGTTTGGCGTAGGTGTACGACCACATCAAGCAGTAGTAGTCGGTACTACCCCAACCCGTGCTGGTGTTGGTAATTGCGCCTGTGATGTAGCCAGCTGGCGAGTTTGTCGCAGTCCAAGAGGTGCACTTGGAAGTGACTACGCCCAAGCGAAGGTCGTCGTTCGGGCTGAAGGTCATGTCATCGTAGACCCAAGCCTCTGCCTGGCCTTCCTTGAAGTAGAACTGCTGGCTGTTGTTGTTGAAGTTGCGCCCAATCCTGTCAACGGTCGAGTTGCCCTGCCGTGCGGACCAATAACCAGTTCTCACCTGATATCCCTGGGCCGCAGTGCCTACGCTGAACGTACCCCAAGCACCTATGTTCCATGCGCCTAGATTTCCAGACTCAAAGCCGTCGAGAACTTCTAAGTCCCATGCATATGCAGGGGCGATTGCGAGCGCCATTGCAACAACAGTTAAGGCTACTAATATCTTCTTCATCTTTTTCTCCTTCACGCTGCAATTGTGCGTCAATCTAGTTTATGATTGACTTAGCGATCTTTGGATTTTCACCTCCTTCTCTCGCTTTTGGTGGTTAGCGGTTGGGATGCAAATGTAATTCTTTTTGCATCATTCTCGCTTTTGGCTAGGCTAGTTTCCCGGAGTGCTTTCTGTGCTTGGAGCTGATCAGACCTCCTGCAAGTTGCGACTGTTCTCGGCCGCATCTTCTTGCCTCGCAGGTTCTTTCTTGGTGCACGCGTCAGAGGATTTCCGTTACAAGCGCATAATACACCTTCTTCGCTGTCTTGTCAACCCCTATAATGAAAAACAGGTAAAAATACTAGGTTATTTTTCGGGAACAACAGCTGAATCTGGTCTATGAAAGTTGTAAAGCGCCTGAACGATTCGGTGGTAGGTGTCAAAATAGAGGAATTCCCTGCCCAAGGCTGAGTCTGTAATGAGCGAAGGGAGCTCTTTCGTGCCGGCGGCAAACACGATGGTTCGGACAAACACATGGTCGATGGTAATGCCAATCAATATGCCGCAAATTCCGCCAAGGAGAGGATCAAAAATTTCTGCAGATATGAGTGTTGCTTCGTAGACAAGCTTGCCCAGAAACCAAAGCAATGCTGACAGTACAATAAATGGCGCTACAAAGGCAATGGTTTGGTTTGTTGCTGGATTCGCCGAAACCTTGATTGAGGCCGAAAGTGGGTCAGCAACCATATATGCGATTCGTACTGCCACGAGAACGGCGGCAAGGTCAAAAACGGCACGTCCAAAACCACGCTTGGTCTCTATTATCACAGCCAACGCAAGCATTATAATTGTTGCCAAATCTACCCAGTTGCCCATTGCTGAACCTACCTGTCTATCTCGAGTGAAGCATATCCGACTACTTGAAGGTAATCGCCGGTTACATCGCCAGAGGTGCGATATGCCAGCTGATGGCATAATGTTGCTCCTAAACCTTTGCAAGTCTCGATGGTGACCGCCGTTGGAACGACGCCGCACATTGAAATATCCATTTCTCTTACTATTTTTATGAGTCCGTCGGCATCGAGCGCTAGGATTCGCTCAATTGCTGCCAAGTCCTTTCGCTTTGCTAATTGCTGAGATTCATAGTGAGAAAAATCAGTGCTTGCTATCACGACCGCATTTTCCCCTTGTAGGACTCTTGCTAATGCTTTGCCAAGGGTGTGCACGAACTCTGAAGCGTTTGGATCGTATATTGAGACGCCTATGAGCAATGGAACAATTTTCACTTCTTGGCCTATTTTGGAGGCGATATACTGAAGAAAAGGCAGCTGAACTTCAATTGAGTGTTCTGCGCGGTGAGCGCGCGAATCCAGGACGGCGGCTGGGTATTCGGAAGCGATGTTTCTAGCGATTGCAGTATTGAGAGGAACATTGCCTAGTGGAGTGCGCCATGCTTTATCGTCGGCGACGGCAACTGACGCCATTATCGGCCGATGGCTTGGGCCGATGAGCACAATATTGGGGGGAATTCCGTCTTCGGCAAGTCGGAGGTAGGCGTGTGCTGCGACCCGGCCTGAATATACGAAGCCGGCATGAGGGCTGACTAAACCAACAATTCGGCGCGCTCCTTCCCCTTTTACGTCGGGCAATCGCCCAGGGCCCCCAGGTCCAAGGAAGCATGATTCCACTTCTTCTATTAATGCCGCCTGCCCGGCTTCGTAAAACATCCCAGCAACAGCGGGTTGGCGTACTGACATGCTACCCCTCCTGCCGCATTTGTATATAAACATTATTCCACATTTGCGGCGAAGTTCCTTCTGACAACTCCTAATTTCCGGCTTTCAAAGGATAGTAACATGAAGGATTTCAATTGACAATGCGGGCATACATACACTACACTACTTCTGAAGCTTACGTCATTAGCGCTTTTCCATTCGTGTCGGAGAGGTATCCGGCTAAAATGACTATCAAAACAAGTAAGTGCGGTCGCTCCTTGGATGACCAGGCTAAAGGCGGGGCAACTTCTAGACGCTTTGAGGTGCTTGCCGTCGCTGCTCTTCTCCTAATAGCTATTATCATCAGGGTGGTCTATATTCTCCAATACAAGAACAATACTCCATGTTATTCGGCGCCTATGATGGATTCGCAATATTACGATTTATGGGCTCAGAGGGTAGCCAGTGGGGAGGGGTATGGTGCCAAGCCGTTTTACATGGCGCCGCTTTACCCGTATGTGTTGGCGGGGATATACAGGGTATTTGGGCACAATTATGGGATTGTTTACATATTTCAGATGGTATTAGGTATAGGGAATCTAGTGATGGTGTACTTGATAGGGAGGAGGGTATTTGGGCATTGGGCAGGGGTTGTGGGGATGTTATTAGTGATGGGATATGGGCCGGTGATATATTTAGAGACCAAGTTATTGACTGAGACGTTATCGATAGCGATAGGGTTAGGGACTATATTGGTGTTTATGGGAGCTGTAGGTAGTGGTAGAGGCGTAAGGTATTTACTGGGGGGTATACTGGCTGGTTTAGGGGCGATTTGTCGAGCGAACATGATAATATTTGGGATATTTGTTTTGGGATGGGTATTGATTAGTGGCGTGCGAGGGGTAGAGGGGTTAGGTAGGGGTATACGTAGTAGCGTTTTGGTATTGGCGGGGATGATTTTGGTAGTAGGGTTAGTAGGGGTGAGGAACTACGTAGTAGGTAGGGATGTGGTAATGATATCGTCGAACGCGGGGATAAACTTTGCGCAGGGTAATTTAGGGAGGCGTGAGGGGATATTCACATATTTAGAGGGATTTAGTGGTTCGATAATAACGCAGGAGGATGAGGAGCGGAGGATAGCGTCGAGAGAGGTAGGGCATATAGTTAAGGCGTCTGAGTCATCGAGGTATTGGATTAGGGAGACGATTAGGTATATGAGGGGGCATATAGGTGAGACGTTTTTGTTATGGGTGAGGAAGGTTATATGGGTATTACACGGCAGGGAGGCGCCATGCAATTACAACATATATCTTGAGAGGGAGATGGTATGGGTATTGAGGTATTTGTTTGTACCGTATTGGATGATATTAGGGTTAGGGATGTATGGGTTTGTTAGGGGTATAGGCAGGGGTAGCAGGTATGGGATAAGTTTGGTAGGGTTGTACATATTATCGATATTCGTGACGTTGGTAATATTCTCGGTAAGTTCGAGGTTTCGTGCGCCGATGGTTCCGGCGCTTGGGGTATTTGCTGGGTATGGGTTTACACAAGCCATTAGTGGGTTTAGTAAGAGGTGTGTTGGTGTTTTAGCAGTTTGCCTTGGGCTTCCAATTTTAATCTCCCTGATACCCTATCCGGTGCCATTGATAACTTCCGAGGCGCTAGCGAATCTCGGCGTTTCTTACTTAAGCTTAGGTGATGTTAAGGAAGCCGAGAAAAGATTAGAAGAAGCATTGGAGGTTGATCCGGATTTCGCATATGCACATGTCAATTTGGGAACGGCATTGGCAATGCAGGGGAGGATGGAGGAGGCTGCAAATCATTTCTTAGAGGCGTTAAGGATCTATCCTAGCTCAGTCGAGGCTCACAGTAACCTTGGAAGCATACTGGCGATGCAGGGCAAGTTCGACGAAGCGTTGCGGCATTTTGCTGAGGCTGCTCACCTCAATCCAAATTCGGCCGAGGTTTTAAACAATTTAGGAAACGTGCTGGCAAAGTTGGGAGATTTAAATGGGGCGGCAGAGAGCTACTCGAAGGCTTTGAAGATTAATCCACGTTTTTCCCAAGCACATGCAAGCCTTGGAAATATCCTCATGCAGCAGGGCAGAATAAACGAAGCTATTGAACATTTTGAGTCGGCATTAGAAGCAAACCCTGACGACATAACCATACATTATAAGTTGGCGAACCTTTTGCTTAGACTCCGTAGGTTTGACGAGGCGATCAAACATTATAGGGAGATTTTAAAGCGTAACCCAGAAATTGGTAGGGTGCATAACAATCTTGCAGTAGCACTTTTCTTCAATGGCGATTATGCAGAAGCTTGGAAGGAAGTACGTCTTAGCGAGAGGTATGGAGTCAAACCAGCTCCGGGTTTCATTGAAGGTCTCGCTAAAAAGATGCCCGAGCCCTAAAGCTACTGTTGATTTGAGGGATTGGGACTGGTTGGAAATATCTTTTTAGGCTGTTTGTTGGGTTATAGGCAAGTGATATGGGTAAGTTTTCAAAGAAGCAGTTGGACTACACTCTCATACTTATTTTCTTTCTAGCGCTAGGCACGTTTGCCGCTTTTGCTCAGGTGCTTCGGCACGAGTTCATAAACTTAGATGATAATGTCTACGTGACGGAGAACCCCCAGGTCTTGCGAGGGCTTTCCATCGATAGCGTCAAATGGGCATTCACTGCCATTTATAGAGCAACCTGGCAACCGTTGATATGGCTTTCTTATATGCTTGATATGCAGGTTTATGGATTGAAGCCGATGGGCTTCCACCTGACAAATGTTATTTTTCACATCGCTAACGTACTTCTGTTATTTCTAGTTCTCAATCGTATGACTGAAAAATTGTGGAGAAGCGCACTAGTTGCCGCTCTTTTTGCCGTCCATCCGTTGCATATCGAGTCGGTTGCATGGGTTGCAGAAAGGAAGGACGTCGTTAGTACTTTTTTCTGGATGTTTACGATGTGGGCGTATGTCCGATATGCCCTTTTACCTAAGGTCAGCACCTACATCCCGGTGGTTGTTTTCTTTGCACTAGGTTTGATGGCAAAGCCGATGCTTGTCACCCTTCCTTTTGTGCTTCTTCTTCTTGATTATTGGCCTTTAAATCGTATAAGACCCGTTCGGGACTTGCAGTTGGAAAAGCCTTCAAAGGCAATTGGAAGGCTTGTTGTCGAAAAAATCCCGCTTTTTGTGCTGGCGTTGGCTTCAAGTGTACTTGCGGTTGTTGTGCAGAAAAAAGGAGGAGCATTGAGCTCCACTGAACTTGTGCCAGTTGGAGTGCGAATAGCAAATGCGCTTTATTCATATTCTGCTTATATAGTAAAAACTATTTGGCCCGTAAAGCTGGCAATTTTATATCCACATCCAGGCGACACACTAGCCATTTGGCAGGTTATCGGTTCGGCGGCACTGCTCATAATACTTACGATTTTTGCAATTCTGCTTGCAAAGGCTGGTCGTCAATTTGTAGCAGTTGGGTGGCTTTGGTTTATGGGTACGCTTTTGCCGGTGATAGGCATTGTGCAAATCGGCCCTCATGGGATGGCTGATCGTTTTACTTATATTCCGCTGGTTGGGCTATTTATAATAGTTGCTTGGGGAATACCTGATGTGTTTTACTGTCAAAATAACGAATTATCGGCAGAAAATAGCCGATCGAGGTTCTCACATCCAACCGTTATTCCATTCTGCGCTTTAGTTGTCCTGGCGGCTTTGATTATATGTACGCAATTCCAGCTAACCTATTGGAAGAATAACATAACGATATTCGCTCGTGCTCTTGAATGTACCAGACGCAATTACTTGATGCAAAACAATATGGGACTTAGCTTTGCCGCCCAAGGCAAGTATGAATTGGCTGTCAAACATTATGCTAGGGGCCTGGAACTTCGGCCTGATGATGCTCAGTTGAACAATAATATGGGTGTGTCATTGGCGGATCTTGGCAGAATTGATGAGGCGATGATGTATTACCACCGGGCGATTGAACTGGATCCAAAATATGCGATGGCGCACAATAACCTTGGTATCGCACTAGCACAAAAGGGCCGCTTGGAGGAAGCTATTAAACATTATGAGACTGCCATCAGGCTTAATCCAAATTTTGCCGAGGCGCACAATAACCTAGCTGTGGTTCTCGTCTCTTCGGGCAGGATTGATGAAGCTTTGGGGCACTATTTGGAGGCAATACGGATAAATCCCACCTATGCCAGTGCTCATATTAACTTAGCAAATGAGCTTGCGAAGTTAGGACAGTTAGACGATGCTGTTGAACACTACCGGGCAGCAGTTCAAATTCAGCCAGAGAATCCCATGCCTCATTATAAATTAGCAAACATACTGTTTAGACAAAAGAAATATAATGAAGCCATTAAGGAATACCGAGAAGTTCTGGAGCTTATGCCTAAACTTGCGGCGGCACACAATAATCTAGCGGTTGCGCTATACTTTGCTGGTAATTATGCCGGTGCTTGGGAGGAAGTGAAGCTTTCTCGGAAGTACGGCGGAAAAATACATCCTCAATTTCTTCATGCACTCTCAGAGAAAATGCCGGAGCCTAAGCAATGAACAAGTCATCTAGTTGGCCTGCTCATTGGAAAATTGCCATTGCTCTGTTTGCCATAACCTTAGTTGCTTT
The DNA here is from genome assembly GCA_023511795.1 of Armatimonadota bacterium. Classification (NCBI taxonomy): domain Bacteria; kingdom Bacillati; phylum Armatimonadota; species Armatimonadota bacterium. The sequence continues at coordinate 116,102 of JAIMAU010000007.1, forward strand.
CTGCCGGGTGCTGGGGAACCAGTTTATAAACCTCGATGACCCGGAGTTTATTCATAACAATCCTTTTGTAAGAAGCGGGCTAACATGCGCCAGTGTAGCATGGGCATTTAAGACGACACACACTGCCAATTGGCATCCATTAACGTGGATTTCGCACATGGTTGATGTTCAGCTTTTTGGATTGAATTCCGCAGGGCATCATCTCACAAGCTTGTTGGTGCATGCTGTAAGTGCGGTACTATTATTTCTTGTTTTATATAAGGCGACCTTTGCAATCTGGCGTAGCGCATTTATTGCGGCTTTATTCGCCGTTCATCCATTACGTATCGAATCAGTCGCATGGATTGCAGAGAGAAAGGATGTGCTGAGCACAGCTTTTTTATTGCTTACAATATTGGCGTACATTCGATTTGTCCAATCGCCTTGCATAAAAACTTATGTTCCAGTAATCGTTTTTTTCATGCTGGGTCTAATGTCCAAGCCAATGCTTGTCACATTGCCTTTTGCGCTGCTGCTTTTAGATTACTGGCCCCTCGGCCGTACTTCATTAAATCGTTGCTCGTTAAATGATATACCTACAAGCCGAGCAAGTAGACTCGTGTTAGAGAAAATTCCCCTGTTTGCGCTGTCTGCCTTATCTTGCATTGTTACATATCTCGTCCAGAGGGAAGAAGGTGCAATAAGGGATTTGGCTCAGTTCTCGTTGGGCGTTCGGATAGCGAATGGAATTGTGGCTTATGTCGCCTATATTGGAAAGATGCTGTGGCCAGCAAAGCTTTCGGTGTTCTATCCGCACCCAGGGCGGAGTCTGCCTATATGGGAAGTCATCATGTCGGCGTTGGTTTTGATAGGGATCACTTTCCTTGTGCTCAGGCTGGCTAGGAGGGCGCCATACCTCCCAGTTGGCTGGTTTTGGTATCTCGGAACCCTAATTCCAGTCCTAGGACTTGTCCAGGTTGGCGGAGCGGCAATGGCTGATAGGTATACATATATTCCTCTAATTGGCTTATTCTTTATTGTCACGTGGGGATTGCCTGAGATGGTCGGAAGCAGTTGGCAAAGTGAGAGGTTGCCGACGGTTGGCGCCAGAAATAACGCTTCCTCATTGCCCGTTGGATCTAAACTGGCATCTTCTAAGTTCGACGCTCTTCCGTTCGTGGCTGGATTGGCAGTCATTGCATTGATGATATCTACTGCGGTCCAGCTGGGATACTGGGAAAACACCTTCACTCTATTCAAGCGGGCGCTAGCAGTGACAGCGAAAAATGCTGTTGCACACGGGCAACTTGCTGTTGCTTTGGAAGCTGAAGGTAAACTTGACGAGGCGTTAGAACATTACCGAGAGGCCGTCCGTATAGAGCCAAGAGATCCAATGGCTCGGTATAACCTGGGTGTTGCGCTGGCGAAGATTGGAAGGACTGATGAGGCGGTTGAGAAATACAACGAAGTGCTTCGCCTAAATCCAGAGCATGTCGGCGCACACAATAACTTGGGGCTTCTCCTTCTCAACCGTGGCAACGTGAAGGAAGCTATACACCACTTCAGGGAAGCTCTGAGAATTGATCCCAATTTCCCAGAAGCCAGGAATAATTTGGCTAATGCATTGGCTGGCGGCGGCAATGCACAGGAAGCTATACGTAAATACGAAGAAGCCCTCGAGGCTAATCCTAATGACGCAACTACTCACTATAATCTAGGTGTAGTTCTGGCTGAAAAAGGCGAGACCGAAGAAGCAATTAGACACTATCTTGAGGCGGTCAGACTGAGGCCAAATTATGCTAAGGCTCACCTAAATTTGGGGCTTTTGCTCGAACAGCAAGGGCGAATGGACGAGGCGGCCGAGCATCTGGCGAAGGCATTGCAAGCTGATCCCAAGTGTGCAGATGCCCACAATAGCCTTGGTATTATACTTGCAAAGCAAGGCCGCCTTGACTTGGCAATGCTACATTTTGGTAGCGCCGTCCGCCTCGACCCAAATAACGCACAGGCGCATTTCAACCTGGGAAATATATTTGGAGCTCAAGGTGAGCAAGACAGGGCTTTGAGTCATTTTACCAAAGCAGTGGAATTGAAACCGGACTTTTCACAAGCGCATTTTAACTTGGCAGTTGCGTTGTTTCATAAAGCTCGGTATGCTGAAGCATGGAAACATGTTCGCCTTGCGCAGAAGTATGGGTTCGAGCCGAATCCTGCATTTCTCCAAGCTCTGAGTGCAAAGATGCCCGAGCCGAATAATTGAAAAAACAAGAGGACAGTACAAGGATGTCTTCTGAAAGCAAACGCAAAAACCCCAAGTCAAAAACAGCTCTTTTTTCTTCTGGTATTGCTAGCAATCATCTTGTTCAGCTGAGCCTTGTTGTGCTCCTGGCAATCGCAATTAGGGTTATTTATCTACTGCAATACAAAGCGAACGCACCTTATTATTCGGTTATGATTGTGGACTCACGTTACTACGATGAATGGGCTCAGCGAGTTGCTGCGGGAAAGGGATATGGTCCGATGCCATTCTACATGGCACCGCTATATCCGTATTTTCTGGCGATTATGTATAAGATTTTTGGCCATAATTTTACTCCAATATATGTCCTTCAGGCGGCCCTCGGCATAATCAATGTCTGTCTTGTTTATGTTCTGGGAAGAAAGCTTTTTGGCCATCTATCTGGCTTAATTGCAATGCCGCTTATTCTGTTTTATGCTCCGCTTGTATACCTTGAAGCCAAAATTCTCACCGAAACGCTGGCGATTGCTATTAACCTGTGTTCTATACTGCTTCTGATGCGTGCGATTGAACGACCTAGCGCCAGCAGGTTCTTAGGAGCGGGTGTTTTGCTTGGTGTGAGTGCTGTCTGCCGGCCGAATTCACTAATAACAATTGAACTGTTTATTGCGTGGCTTTGGCTTTTTGGCCGTCGGATGGCTAGTTTTTATACTCGCCAACTTTTCCCTCTAATCATTGGTGTTGTGCTTGCGATTGCACCTGTTACAGCGAGGAATTATTTCATCGGAAATGACTTAGTGCTCATTACGTCAAATGGCGGGATTGTTTTTGCTCAGGCAAACAACGAAGCCGCTAATGGTGTATCTTCTGCAATGGCTGGTTTCAGTACCTCAATAATGACCCAGCAACAAGAGGAGATGGCAATCGCAAGTAGGGCTCTAGGCCATCAGGTGAAACCTTCGGAGTCGGCGGCCTTTTGGTTTCGCCAGGGGCTTACTTTTATTAGAGATCACCCAGGCAGTTTTGTCAGGCTTCTTGCGCTAAAACTTCTTTGGTCTTTGCATGATGTCGAAGCACGATGTAGCTTCAATGTCTATCTTGAAAAGACTTTTGTCCCCATTCTGCGATGTCTTCTGCTTCCCTTTTCTCTGCTGGCCGGCTCAGCACTATATGGCATCATCCGCGGACGCAAACAGTGGACATTTGGAGCTTCTCTGACGGGTCTCTATATTCTTTCTATTTTTCTCGGCCTCATAATTTTTTCCGTTAGCTCAAGATACAGAGTTCCAGCGGCTCCGGCGCTTGCCGTTTTCGCAGGCTTTGGCATTGTCAGCGCGGCCGAGGAAGTCCGGAGGCGAAGGATTAGGCCGCTGTTTGCCTTGCTAGGTTGCATTGCGATTTTCCTCGGCATTTCATCTGTGCCCTATCCGATACCCAAAATCACTGCTGGCGGATACAACAACCTAGGGGCGGCGCTTGTTCGCCAGGGTCGCCTTGATGAGGCAGTTATCCAATACAAGCGAGCTCTCAAAGTCAAGCCAAACCACTTCTCGGCTCATGTAAACCTTGCGAACGTCCTTGCCGCGCAGGGGAAGCTGGACGGGGCGGCAGTACACTATCGGGAGGCTATTCGCATTAAGCCGGATGATGCGAGAGCACATTTTGAGCTTGGGATTGTTTTAATTGGGAAGGGATGTTTTGGTGAAGCAATCGAGGAGCTTTCAGAGGCGATACGGTTGAATCCAGGTCATGCTGGTGCGCATCTAAAGCTAGGCGAGGCGCTTGCAGCAGTTGGTCGGAGGGAGGAGGCGATAAGGGAGTATAGGGAAGCGATACGTTTGAGACCATGGGATGCGAGGGCACATTTTGAGCTTGGGGTTTTATATGGTGAGAAGGGTTTAATAGATGATGAGATGAGGGAGTACAGGGAGGCGATAAGGTTGAGGCCTAATTTTGGGGAGGCGCACAACAATCTTGCGGTTGCGTTGTATTACAAGGGACGGTATGATGAGGCTTGGGAGGAGGTAAGGTTATCGCGCAGGTATGGAGTATCTCCCGATGCTAGTTTTGTGAAAGCGCTTTCGGAGAAAATGCCGAGGCATTGAGCGCTTTGGTTTTCATTGTCTTAAAAATGCTCCCGGTGAAATCTCCCCAAGGATTGCTGAAGCAGGGATTACACCTAGTAAAAATACCTGTTTTTGTGAACAAGTATTGACAGCTCGGCCGTACCGACGTATACTGGGCTGTGACAAAAGAGGTTCGTAGCTAAGCAAGTACAGCATGCAAGCGCGATTTAAAAATAATCGAACACTTCCGATGGGACCTAGTAATAATACCTGTTTTTCAATGAGTGGCTTGACAAGAAAGCTAACTTCGAGTATACTTGCGCATGTAAGGAAAACTCCGATCAGCTTCTCCGCTATCCCCACTGGCGGAATGTCCGAAAATAAGCTAAAGGAACATAATGTCGCCAACTTTGATTCTACAACAAGCAATGTCTCAGCCGATTAGCCAAAAATGCGTCAGAGGAGGCATGGAGTGTCTGAGGCATGCTTGTTGGGGGATAGGTCCGGCAGGTGTCGTGAGGTTGCAAAAACCGCCGGATCATTAATAATCGGCTAGCCTGGGTTCTTATGCCCGGCAGCTGGTTCCGTTACAGCTACTGAGGAATTGCTACGAAGGGAGGTGACACGATGAAGAAGGTTCTTGTAATCACCTGCATTCTGGTTCTGGTCGCGCTGGTCGCTGGGAGTGCATTCGCCGCAGAGAACAACTGGCGGTTCAGACTGCGCGCTGACAACAACGCCGGCGCGTACATGAGCGACAGCCAGTTTGGTATCTATCCGACGTCCAGCGACGGCTATGACTCTCAGGATGGCGCGGCTCAGTTCCTCGCTGACCCGTATGGCATGACGTATGCAAACTGGGCGACTGAGGTAATCCCAGGAAGGACCGAAGCCTTCATGAAGAGTATCAAGGCGCCCATACAAGCCGGTCAGCCAGTGGAGAAAAAGTGGGACCTGAGAGTCTATGTACTGAGGGATGGGACGAATCCTTACATTCGCCTGAACTTCATGTGCATAAGCACTTTGGCAGGAATGGCCCCACCCTCAATGATAAATGGCGTGCCGTTAGTATACTACATAAAGATGGTCAACAACCGGGGTGTAGAGGGCGCGCCAGCCAATGGAACGGAATGGATAATCCCTGTTCCAACGGAATACAAAACGAACGAGGCGTGGTTCACGCTCGTCCTGCCGACCGGCTTCAGGGGGGTAAATGGCCCGAACGACATCATGTTGACGGTGAGCCACCCGAACAATGCAGCAAGTGAGGGCTACATCATGGAGTACGGGTTCAGACCCGTTCCTGAGCCTAGCACCTTGCTTGCATTCGGGACCGGTGTAGTCGGATTGGTGGGCTTCGTGATGAGGAGGCGCAGAGCCTAACCTCGGAACGATAAGAACCATAATAGTTGACAGACCGAATCTTGGTGCACAATAAACGGGCCGTCAGGTCAGCCGTCAGGAGGCTTGGCGGCCCATTTCAAAAATGAAGGACACAAAGACCGCCGTTACTATTGTTACATTAATGAAAAGGCCACCTTTTTGGTGGACAACTGAAAGCGTTAAAATGATAAATTGTGCCGCCTTAATATAGGTTTTGAATGTGCTGAAATTGGCGGCTAAGTAAGAAACTAGAAACAATAAACGAAAGGAGGATTTGCCTAATGAAGCGCAGTTACCTGCTGTGTCTTCTGGCGGGGGTAATGATGGTTGCCCTGGCACTGCCTGGCTTCGCCGCGGTTGAAATTTACCAGGTGAAAGTCCCTGGAGCGCCAGCGTGCCCGGCGTTCATATTCTACACCTTGAACTGCCCAGCTGACGTAACCATCGAGATCCTCGCGTATGATACTTCAGCGGGAACTCTCGGCAGCGTCGTGAGAACGGCCAATTTGGGGACCCAGACTCGCGGTAAGCACATGTGGATCTGGCCCTGCACGAACGATTCGGGTGCGAAAGTAGCCCTAGGTGCTTATAAGGCTAGAATCACCGCCACGGCAAACCAGGCTAGCTGGGGGCCGATAATTGGTATTTACAAGAACAACGACTGGACTCACGAATATCCGCCGAACCCGAGTGTTCCAGATGCTGAAGGATTTTACGGCATAGCTATTAACAAAAATCCAAACAGCCCATACTATGGTCGAATTTATGTGTGCCATAAGGTGCAGAAAGAAATATTCATGTACGACCCAGATGGCGAGTTCCTCGGTGCTATGAATGACGCAGGAATCGCTTGGGGTACAAGTGCACCATGGGACATTTCCATTGGAGACGACGACTACGTATATGTGGGCGACCGCTCTACACCCACTATTTACTGCTTCAAGCCCGATGGCAGTGACTGGATTCGACCAGCGAGCGGTCAGCTTCCGGTAACCACCTATTACCGTGCGCAATTTACTCGCAGCTCGGGCGGCACAGCGTACCAATACGGGTCAGGTAGCCAGTATGTTAGGGATAACCGTGTTGATGAAGCCACACACTCCAACTGGACAGGTTATCGAAATCTTTACCAGGTTGGAGTAAACAGCTACACAACAACACAGAATGCCTTCGGTATGTGGGTTTCGCCCGACAGAAGCTATCTCTTCCAATGCTATTTGCCCGAGGGCGGCTGTACAAACAACTTCGTGACGAAGTGGAAGCTTAACGCTGACGGCTACACTTATTCAAGGCTCCCGTGGCAGAGCCCAAATATTGGCAGTGTGATTGACGTTGATATGGGCCACGACGGCACATATCTATGGGTAACCTGCATGGCTTCTGCAAGCACAGCCAGAGCTATTTACAAGTTAAGCACCTCAGACGGTTCGGTTTTGGACAGCAGCATGGGCATCGTTACCTGGGGCCTGATGTGTGCTACTGACCCAGTTGGCAACGTTGCCGTTACATATGGTAAGAGCACGGCAACATGGGCTAGCTACTACTGGGGTGTGTTTGCTTCTCCGGGAACGAACTCCCGAACCAAGGTTACCTCCGAATGGTTTGAGGTCAAGACAAACAACCCGCCGGTGGTAGTCCCTTACAGCGACAGCTGGACCTTCAGCAATCCAAGCTATCCTGGCAAGCTTCCGCCTGATGACAGCTCGACTGCATCCGTAACGTTCAAAGTTATAGATGCTGAAGGCTGGACTCAGCTTCAGCCCGTCAATGGCGGAGGATGCAAGCTTAATCTGTCTTCTCTTGGTTATGGTTCTGCCACGCTTGTGGATTCTGTAGTGCAGGATACCAGCGATCCTGCAGGCTTGACGGCAATCTGCACCAAAGCAAATATCAAAGCCAAGAGAGGGGCTGAGTGCAAGACCCACAAGATAACCGCCACTCCATACGACCAGGTAGGTAGCACGTCGTGGGACTTCGACCTGCCTGTCGCTGGTTGCACGCTCACCGGCATAGTTCATCATACAAGGTGGCTTAGCGACGACAAAGTGGCTGGTGCGACTATCGTGGCACGTGGCGGCACTCCTGGATTCCCGGGTTATCCGTTTACCTATCGTTCCCCGCTGACTGGCGATGGAGTAGCCAGCCCGAAAGGACAAGCTATACTCGATATCAGCGAGGGTACATATCAGGTATGGGCGGAAAAATCGGGATTTGCCAGCACTGACCCAATCACTGTGGTCATACCTGCATTTTATTCTGAAACCCTCAATGACAATATTTACCTTAGGCCTTTGACAATGGCTGAGGCAAGAGCCACCGCTAACGGCAGCACAGTGAACATTGAAGGTCTGTGCTATGCCCAGCCTTGGGGCACTGCTGTGCCGTCGTCGGGTATCCCTGAGCAGAAGGGTTATGATGAGCGCAGAGACCTGATGCAGAACTGCTGGCAGTGGTACATGTGCGACCCAGCGGATCCTTCCAATGGCCTTCTGTGCTTAATGTACAAACCAGATTCAACCTATTCTCTGCAGTGGGATGACCCGAATGGTACTGATGCTGACGGCAACCTGACGTACTTTGGTAAACGCCCGTCGAATGGCGAGACAATCATGATTACTGGTTCGCTTGACATCCCTGGCGGTGGAGAGCGGAGAGTTAAGCTGCTGCACAACGAGATGCTCACGGCATACGAGCTTGAGACACACGACCGGTACTACATGAACCTGACGGATTTGGGCGTAGTTCCATCCAAGCCACTGCCGAATCCGGTCTATATGAGCATCTCCGAGATATACCATTCGGATACAGCTGGCTTCTCGCCGACATGGGGTCAGTTCATCCGAACGTCCGACGCATGGGTTGTGAAGAACGTAGCTGATGGTTTGCCTGCAGATACGGTCTACACGAATGCCGTGCCATATTCCTACATTGCCGATGCTAGTGGCAACTGGGCACTTTGCGCAGTTGACACACCGAGCAAGCTTGGCTTCAACCTGCCTACCGTTGGAGCGAAGTACGACTTCAAGGGCGCAGGTGGCAGAAGGAACAGGTACGGGTTCGGATGTATTAGGCCAAGGAATACGGGCGATGTAATCCTGAAGGCGAGCCCGACGACTCCAAGTAACCTCAGCACCATCAGGTCGCTTCCAAGCGGCTCGGCAGTGAATGTCGAAGGCAGAGTGACCGCCTTGTGGAGCAGCTCGTTCTACATCCAGGCTGAGGACCGAAGCGTTGGCATTCGTGTGCAAGCGTCGGCTGGTCCTTGGGTCAATGTTGGCGACAAGGTTCAGGTGCAGGGTACTCTCGGCATGCTCGATGGCGAGAGGGTTATAAATGTTACGGCTCCCGTAATCGAGCTTAGCAACGGTAGCGAAACAAACGTACCTGCAGCGCTTGGCTTGAGGACGAGAGAAGTTGGCGGCGCCGACTACGATGCCAACAACCCAGGCGTAACTGACGGTAGAGGCGCACTGAACGTTGGCCTACGCGTCAAAATCTGCGGTAAAGTTACCGCAAGAGACACGAATGGCCAGTGGTTCTATGTCTGGGATGGTGCCAACAGAACAAATGATGTTCTCGACGACGGATCGGGTAACCCTGGTGTCCGAGTTGAGAGCACGCAGGTCGTGGCTGTTGACGATTGGGTAGACATTGACGGCATAGTCAGCACCAACGCGACAGCTGTTCCAGGCAGGACAATCCCAGTAATTATCCCGAGGGCTACAGTGACCAAGGTAACTGCATTTGATACCATCACTGATGCCGTGCCTTGGGATCCGGGTCAAAGCGGAGTAATGGCGCCCTACTGGAACATTATCGGCCTGCCCGCATGTCCGAAAGAATGGGATCCGATGGTCGTCTTCAATGGTTACGATCCAGCTGCTACTAACCTGTGGAGATGGGAAGCTATGGCGTCGAGCTTCTTCGTATACGACCAGTGGGATCCTGTTGCATTTGGCGGCATGCTGTTGGGTGACGGCTACTACCTGCTACCGGACAGCGACTGGGCTCTGAGCTTCGAGGGCTTGTACCGGACTGATGACCAGTGGATCTCGTTGCCTAGTGGGAACGACAGCTGGACCTTAATTGGCCATCCGTTCAACCATAACACATGGCTTTCGGATGTCAAGGTCCACACTGGTGGAGCGGTTATGACGATAGCGGAAGCGGCAAATGCCGGCTTGCTCTCAACTGAAGGTTGGTGGTTAGACAACACCTCTGGAAGCTTGATGACCGTTGACCTTCCAGATAACTGGCCACCGAGCTGCAAGTTGCTCGTATGGCATGGTTACTTCATCAGGAGCATGGCGCCGCAAATCTCGCTTATCATACCGAATAATCCTGACGCCGGTCCTGATCCGTTCGAGATCCCATTCTAGTGGGGATATCAACGACAGTTGCATGGCCCCGGGCAACCGGGGCCTTTCCCAAGTGACAAAATGCGGGGCGGGTTAAAATCCCGCCCCAAAAATTAAAGCTCTTCGCAGTTTGAAAACTATCTGCGAACATCTACCCCCAAATAAATGTTTGAAAGATTTTTACTCATCAATGTAAAACCTAGCTGTGATTGCGCTTGTTGACCGAAACAGAGGTGATACGCTTTGTGCATGGTATCAAAGTTCTCCACTTTAATAATAATCGCAATTCTATTCGGTGGTCTCTCTTGTCTCGCCGTAAGCCACTCTAGCGCGGCGCCTGAGTTTCGCGCATTTTGGGCTGATACTTGGCACGATGGCATTCTCAGTGCCGCCCAAATTACCGATATGGTTAATCTAGCGAACTCATATAATGTTAATGTTATCATCCCTGAAGTACGAAAATGCGGGGATGCCTACTACAATACATCCCCTATCTACTGTCCAGCTTGCGGCGGATACCACCGTGAATATAGAGCCACCAATATTATTGACTCTCCGCCGTTCGACCCGCTCGCAGACATTATCCAAAAGGCACATGCCGTCGGCATTCAGGTTCACCCATGGATTGTTACTTATAGGATATGGAGTAAAAACTGGTCTGCCCCGCCTTCTGACCATGTGTGGGCTGTTCATCCTGAATGGGCTATGAAGAATAGCTCGGGAAGTAATCTTGACGGCAATTACTATAATCTAGACCCCGGCGTGCCAGCTGTGCAAGACTACCTTTGCAAAGTTATGTTGGATATCGTGAGTCACTATGATGTTGATGGGTTCAACTGGGATTACATAAGGTATCCTGGCTACAACTGGGGTTATAATGAAATCACCAAACAGCGCTTTTACGATGAATATGGATATTGGCCTCCAACCTCCACTTCTGATGCTACTTGGGAAACCTGGTCTAATTATCGCAGACAACAAGTAACCGACCTTATAAAGAAGTGTCATTTGGAAATCATGGCTATAAAACCGACACGCGTCAACCACAGCGTGGATACTGTAGGTTGGTTGGGAGGCGACCCCAATATTGATTATACTCAGACGCGTCAGTACAAGGACGTATTTCAAAACGCCAAGAGCTGGATGGAACAGCATATCATAGATACTAATATTTTAATGAACTATAAGCGAGAATATGATTCTGCTCAAAAGCAGGACTATCGAATATGGTCAAACTGGCTGGGGAGTATGGCAGCATCGAGCGGCAGGTTTGGAGTCGGCGGCCAGGGAGCATATCTTAATTCAATATCAGACACGCTTATCCAGATGGCATACGACCGCACTACGGGTTGCAATGGAATGTGTACCTACAGCTATGCAGTGACAAATAAAGATGGCGCGCCAAACACGGACTTTTGGGCCGCGGTAAAGTCGAATTTGTATACTACGAAAGTTGCACCCCCCACAATGACTTGGAAAACTGCCCCAACAACAGGCGTGCTGTTTGGCAACGTTACCGATGCCTGGGGGGCAGATGATCCCATATATTTAAATTGGCTCTACAAAGCCACTGTTTCAATATCAGGACCAACATCACGCTCAACGACGACAGATGCAACGGGCACATATGGTTTCCTTGATTTGCCGCCGGGAACATATACAGTGACATGTTCCAAGGGTGGTTATGTTTCTCAGACAACCACCGTCTCAGTAACAAAAGGTGGGGTAATCAGGAGAAACTTTGCCCTTGATCGAATACCAATATCAAGTGTGAAAAAAGATACCTCAGACAATGTTACTGTACAGCTAAAAAAGGTAATAGTAACAGCTGGAAGTGACCAATTCTCAGGCTGTTTTTATATAGAGGATAAAGACAGGTCATCAGGCATCAAAGTCCAAACTACTGATATTGTTAGCGAGGGGAGTCTAGTAAGCATAACTGGCACCATGGCAACAAACACCTTAGGAGAGCGTTACATAAAGAACCCCAAAATCCGAATTATCTCAACAGGGAACCAGCTGCCTGCACCTTTGGCTCTTCTCACAAAAGCTGTCGGCGGCGGTAATTGGTACTACAACCCCAGTACCGGTAGGGGGCAGCAAGGTGTCAACGGCGGCGTTGGGCTAAATAATGTCGGTCTCCTAGTTCGCGTTTTTGGCAAGGTTACAAGGGTAAACACAACTGAGAAGTGGTTCTATGTTGATGATGGATGCCGACTCAATGATGGGTCGGGCAATATAGGGCTGAAGGTCAAGTGTTATGAACTTGCAACAGGGAATAACATCACACTGCCGGCGCTGAACTCTTACGTGCAGGTTACAGGCATTGTAAGCATCACAACTGGCAACTGGCCTACAATTCGCCCACGCAAAAATGCCGACATTGTTACAATCAGCGCTTCTTAGGCGTCTGACAATAACTTTACACTAAAGCTTCGCCAAGGAGATCGGGAGTTTCCTGAACTCCTTTTTATTTAGTTGACAATCGAACATGCGTTCGATATAATCGCTATATCAATCTTGCAGGCCAGGGAGTATCAGGAGGGTTGAATTGAAAAACTATGCATGGCGGCTTGGCAGAAAAGACGGTGTAGCATATATTGAAGATCGGAAACTGGCAATGGAGATATTGAAAATTGAGGGTAGCCGCCCACATTCAACTGGTGGCATAATGGCTACCTACTACTCACCTAGGGGCAAAGAGTTTGCCTGGCAGGTTAGATTTCGAATTGAGCATTGGGGATTGGTTATGCAAGCGCTTGGTATTGAAGTAATGTCACAACATTGCCATTCTATGAAAGGCAATGGCTCACAGGGCAAGAAGAAGTCTTGACGGTCAGTTACTCGCGCAGCAACACGATTTTCCCGCAGTAAATGCAGTTAAAATAAGTATCGCCTGGGAAAACCTGATTGTCCTTTTGGCACGCTGGGCATTGGATATTAATGGAATTGCGTTTTGATACGCAAACAAACCAGAATATATCTACCGCCATTATTAAGCCACCCAATATCATAAGTGCAACGCCAAATGGCATAAACACCAGCGTAAGGGTCAGTATTAGCCCAGCAATTAGCACGATTAGTCCTGAATAGAACATTCTGAAGGCTGCCGCTTCAACTTCTTTCACGGTCTTGAATTCTCCGTGAAAAAACGTTGGCCACCAGCCCATTTTTAGAACCTCCATATTATTGCTCATGATGATTCAGCCTTCTATTTTTATTAATTTTTTCCCCCTCTGGAGTGATGCAAAACTGCAAAAGCGATGTTGACACCTTAGCGAAAGCTCATCTATAATTTAGTGCACATACACGAATAATTGCGTTCCTTAGGAGCCGGGGCACGATGTTGAATGAAAAAGAGACAGGGAATGCCAAACCAATTTTAACGTGGCGCGTGTTTCTTTTGCGCGAGCAGCCTGCTAAAATGCTGCTGGTGGCACCTATTGTCTTCATGGGAATAGTTGTCTCTATCATTCTCTTCCGAAGCCTCATATTCACCGCGGTCACTTTCTTTCTTTTCCTCTCGTCGCTGGCGGAATATATTTTTCCGATTAGCTACGAGATAGATAAAGAAGGTGCCTCCTCCAAAGCACTTATTGGAAAGACCCGTATTGAATGGAGAAATGTGAAAAAGTACTATATTGACGAACATGGGATAAAATTGAGCCCCTTAAAGAAACAGAGCAGATTAGAGGCGTATCGAGGAGTATATCTCCGGTTTGGGAATCGGCGTGATGAGGTTATTCGGATAGTAAGGATGATGAGAGATGAACACTGCAACGGAGTTGACTCCTGAGGAGCGCGACAAGTTGATTGATGAGCTTGCAACAAAAATTGTAAACAAGCGAATGGAAACACCGGCAATTATATTTCTCGAAATGCACAAGCCGGTTGCGTTTATTGCGAGCCAGGCGGCAATCGTGGCAAGTCCATTTCTGGTGCCTTTGTTCGGCAGAGAAGGAGTTGAGAAATACTCACAACTTTTCAGCTCGCCTGAAAACGTGGAGCGCGTTATACAGCGAATCGAGGATTTGGTGGAGGAAAGGGAGCATAAGGCGGGCAAATCTGATCAAACAGAGGAAACCAAGCAAGAGTAGGATTATATGGACCATGCAACTTGGCCGACCGGAACCCTGGTCGTGCTCCTCTCAATTTTGATACTTTATAAGATTTTCTCTGCGAGGCTAGGAAAGTCGCTTTTCATCCGAAGAATTCCTGGCTTGAACGCGATTGACGAAGCGGTTGGGCGGGCGACGGAAATGGGACGTCCGATGGTGTTCGTCCCTGGTATAGGCGGACTTAGCCTGCCAACTTTGCAGGCACTCTCCATTCTAAAATACATCACTGGTATTGCGGCAAAATATCGCACAAGAATCATTGTGCCTACAATAGACTCCGTGGTTTATACAGTTGCCGAAGAAATAATGAAGGATGCTTATGCTGCCCATGGGACTCCAGAGCAGTTCAATCCCGATGACATCAGATACCTTTCGGATGACCAGTTTGCGTTTGCTTCTGGCGTTGTAGGGATTTTGAACCGTGAGAAGGCGGCGTCGAATTTTATGTTTGGCTATTTTGCCGCAGAGGCGTTGATTCTCGCAGAAACAGGACATCAGGTTGGGGCAATCCAAATCGCTGGCACGCCATCCGTTTTGCAGATTCCATTCTTTATCACCGCCGCAGATTATACAATAATTGGCGACGAATTCTATGCTGCCAGCGCATATCTCTCCCGCGAACCCACGCTTCTAGGTAGCCTAGTTGGACAGGATTATGCGAAGGCACTGTTAATCTTAATCATACTTGCTGGGATAATAACCGTCTCGTTACCGCCAATGCACTTCCATGGATGGTTAAGTTTTCTTAACCATTTGCCCGACTGGGTGAAATGGTTCCAATAATTTTAGTCGATTGATAATTACGAACAATAGGTAGGAATCGAGGCAATTGTTTACGCGTTTTTTAATTAAACCTGGTGCACCGCAGTGGCTTTGGGTGCTTGGAGTATTGGGAGATTTCCTAATCTTTGGGGGAATCTTGTTTGGCTTACTTCAGCTTGTCCCGGTGCGTTTCCGAAGGCCGTTGATAGTTGCGCTAACCTTTATCGCTGGTTTGATTTACTCTGTAGAGTTTTTCTACCCAGCCGATCCAAAAACCCAAATGAATTTCCTCACGCCATTAAGGATTAAGCTTGGCGAGGCAACAAAGGTTGTTTACGCCTTTGCGCTCGGCTTAGGAACGTTTAACCTTATTCGTTTTCACGGCGGCAATGTAATTCGCAATCGGGCTGGCTGGTTTTATAGCTTAGTATTCTTTATTTCTTTCTTTGCGATGGCTGGCGCCGGCTTTTGGTCATACTATTGTCCTTCAAGGGCAGCAGAGAACACATATAATATGCTTTTCGAGGGCATAGTCGCGTCGTTAGGAGCAACCATGTTTTCCACAATCGGCTTCTATATCGTTTCTGCGGCGTACAGGGCATTCCGAATACGTTCCGCAGAGGCTACTTTGATGCTCTTGGCGGCTTTTATTGTAATGGTTGGCCAAGTCCCTGTTGGTGCATACATTACTAGTGGTCTGCCGGAGGTTGGACCTCTGCGCAATCTAAGGCTTGAAAATTTGAGTTATTGGATACTATCCCAGCCCAACATGGCAGCTCAGCGCGGAATTTGGTTTGGCATCGAAGTTGGCGCATTGGCGATGGCGCTTAGACAATGGCTGAGCTTGGAGCGCGGGAGCTTTTTTGAAAGGGAATTATAGAAAGTTAGGCATCGAATAATTTTTTGCAGACAAGAACTATGAACGTCTTTGAGCGGCTACAATACATAGACCGACGTATCATGTATGCCCTGTTGGTGGTGGCAATCGCTGTGCCATTGATTTGGAGAATAAACTTGCCGGTCGTGGTCACCCCTGCGGTAAAAGGCGTCTACGACACCTTTGATAAGATGCCCAATGACAAGATAGCCTTAATCGTTGTTTATTGGGGGGCAGGGACTGTCGCAGAAACAGGACCGGAGACCTCCGCGATGATGCGACAGCTCTTTATGCAAAACAAGAAATTTGCTCTTCTACCATTTGATCCACAGGGTAGCAAACTGGCAACTGATGAAGCAAAAGCATTGGCAAAGAAGTACGGGAAGAAGTACGGGGTAGATTGGGTGCATTGGGGCTACCAGCCTATCTCGAATTTAGTACCGCTCCTCCAGTCGTTCCCAAGGGATATCAAAGGAACTTTCAAAACGGATGCCTATGGCACGCCAATGAACAAAATACCGATGATGCGGAATGTCAATACAATTAACGACATCGGTGTAATTGCTGATATCACGTCATCGGGGGAGTTGGATACCTGGATCGCATATATATATGGTTCATATCGCACGCCAATGGTGTATGGCCCAACAGCAATTATCGCGCCCGAAGGTTTCAACTCGCTTGACGCAGGTCAAATAAAGGGGATGCTAATGGGCATGAAAGGGGCGGCTGAATATGAAAAGCTGCTAAACGCAGAAGGTTTCGCAACTCGCGCGGCTGGGGCGTTGTCAACATCGCATTTGTTAATCGTCGTTCTTATAATTGCCGGCAACATTGGCTATGTCAGCTCCCGCCGAAGGAGAGAGAGGTAGCACCATGTTCCATTGGCTTTCAGATTCGCACATTACAACAGCAGTTACAATCTGGATTGGTGCACTTGGTACGCTAGCAATATACTCCATTTTATATAAAGAAAACCCCATCTATCGCATTGCTGAGCATGTCTTTATTGGTGCGGCCGCCGGCTATGGTATTTTCATTACATGGGTTGAGATGTTGAAGCCCGCTTGGTGGGACCAAATCACCCAAGGCAGGTGGTATTGGATTTTCGCCCTAATTGCCGGAGCGATGTTTTATTTCATTTACAGCCGCCGATATGTTTGGATTAGCCGAATTATATTTGGAGTGCTCCTAGGTTTGGTTGCAGGCGGCGCGTTCAAAGGATTTGTGGGAGTAAATATCGACCGCATTTCAGCATCGTTTAAGCCGCTGTATGGCCAAGGCCTGACAGCAACTGAGATAGCCAACAATGCATTGTTCATAATTGTCTTGTTGGCTGTAATGGCTTACTTCTTCTTTTCCTTTGAACACAAAAGTCTTATTCGCCGTGCGCCGGCTCAGTTAGGCCGTTGGTGTCTTATGTTTGCTTTTGGCGCTATGTTCGGGTTTACGGTCATGGCACGTATGTCGCTCCTCATCGGCCGCATATATTTCCTTCTCCACAATTGGCTTCACATAGCGCAATGATTACAAATTAAGTTACTCAAAGCTTGTTAGCTCCTTTGAGAGTAGTAGTTTATGCCTTCGGTCTTTATTCCCTTCTTCTCTAAGTTGCTTGAGTGAGCATGCGGCCTCCTAGGTTTCGCGAAAGGCCTCCGAATGGTACATAATTATTGAAACAAGGTTTTATGCAAAAAACTAGTCAAACGGCAGTAATTAGCGTGAGATTGAATAAAGGAGGCTGACTACCGTGAGCACCATTCAGATACCGCGCGAGCGATGGGAGGAATTCCTATCGTCTTTTAGTGCCAAGTATCAGACGCGAAACGTAACTGTTGATTTTGAAAGTAACGAGTTGGGTCCTCAGCGATTGGTTGATAGAAAACCTCTTATTGCGCTAGAACCGGATATCAGAGATGACAAAACTAAAATTACGGTAATTGTTGGTGATCCCGAAGGAGGAGAGCCTACCGCTCTTGCGCATGAAGTGGGCAAAGCCGTTGCGCTCTGGGTAAAAGAAGATGAGGAAGGACGGATGGAAGCACTCGATATCGAAACCGAGGACGGCAGAACCATAGTGCAGCTTGTTTGATGTGGAGGAGGATGCCGAGGTGGCTCATGAAGACCGCCTAAAACGAGATTATGACATCGTAGAGAATCTCAGCGACCTAATCGAGGCGCGAGAAGAGAGAGAATCTGCTTTTGTGGACGATGTAGACTCGCTGGATGATATCAACTTGGATAATCTGCCGTTTGATCCTGAGGAAGAGCTGAGTTATCCGCATCACCACGGTCCATCTGAAGAAGAGCGGCTAGGGCTTGACGTTGAGTTGATGGATACGCCAGATGAGAGCCAAATAGAATTCGATTGGCAGGACTCAGCTGAGGAGATGCTTCCAACAGATCCGCCAGCGGATGAAGGCATGGAGGAACCCGATATCATTAAACGGCTTTCACAGGTAGATCCGCTCGAGCTTATTGGGCCAATACCTTCTACGGATGTGAGTCCTGAGGCTGACACAGCAGCTACGGAAGAGGAAGCAGAGGAATACGAAACCGATTGCAACGAAGATGAGAAAAAATGGTCTCTGCCTTTTCCAATCCCTTTGGAGAGTGCAATGGAGACCGATTCTGATGAGGTTGATTTCAGCATAGGCGATAGGTTTGCAGGCGAAATAGACCATGAGACGGCTCACGCTGAATTTGAGGAAATGCGCATTCTAATGGAAAAGGAACACGAGAAAGAGGAAGCTGAGGAGTAGCAAGGTAATAATGGGGTGAACCTTGTTTGATTTGCCATCTGCGTCAAAAACCTCAAATTGCTAAACATCGAGTGCCAACAATTTCTTCAGCCGATGGCGTTTTCGGCAACAGTAATTCCCAGCTGTTGCCTTGTTTGAAGTAGGAAAGCGAAAGCCCGCGGAGGCATCCCGCGGGCTTTATTAGTTGTTAAGAACTTTTTAATAACGCTTTCTATTCAACAGGTTTATGGGATTTTTGCTGGAGTTGCACTTCTAAATTTCGAAAATAATGCCTCGCAGAAACGAGCTCGAGTGACCGGAACGTCATTGATAGCCGGCGCAGACTCGGCAAATGGAGCTAATGGTTTGACGCGCTCAGCCCATTTGTCGCCAATCGAGCCATCAATCCAGGGTTCGATTCTGGAGAGCCACAAACCTAACTCTGATTCTGTGAGCACGGCAGAAGGGTCTCCTGCCGCTGGGATAATCTTCAAATCCTCAAGCTGTTTCAAGCTCGATTCAGCACTTCCACCGCCAGAGTGTTTCACAGTGGGTCCATAAGATGGCATAAAATCGCCAATCCGAATCAAGCTCATCAACCACTGTGCTGCTATGCCTCGCGTGACAGTTTCTTTCGGTTTTGCTTCATAGGAGGTGAAAAATCCACGCGTGCCATAGAATTGCATCGACTTCCAAGCTTGCTCAGAGACACCGTCTCCAGGTCCTTGGATATCGGAGAAGGTTGTCAAAATCTGGCCTTGGTCGACAAGCCACGACTGGAGGCGGTTAACCGGGACTTCACGGGGCTCAATTTGCAGTCGGCGCGCGAGGTGTGCGGCTGTCCCAGCAGCTTGGCCCATAGCCATCCATACAGGTTCCATCCTTAACGTTCCAAAGCCGATGTGGGTTGCGGAGACTGCCCCAGGCACAAGTAGTGCATCTATCTGCTCAGGAACCATAATTCGGTAGGGAATTTGGTATGGGCGAGTAATTGGGCCCAGGTAGAAAAAGCCCTCCATCGTGGTGTCGTGGGTTGGTTCTTTCTTTCGCGTTGCATGAGAATCCATCGAATATCCACCGCATGCAATGGCATCGGTATGTATTGGTGCACGTTCTAGTCCAGGCGCCAGCATCGCGTCGTGCTGAGTGAAAGTGTACAAACCATATATTCGTCTAGCTTCGCGTACGTAGATTTGTCTTGGAAAATTGTCATTCTTCGGATACTCGTCTTTTGCAAAGCCCCATTCGCGGCATTCCGCTCTTAAAGCCTCAGGCATCTCGGGATCATTTTGAAGGAAATATAGGAGGCCAAGTATATAATCCTTATGCCGCTTTATTATTCGCTCGCGTTCTTCATAACTTGCTTCAGGGTAATTATAGTTCTCCTCAGGCAGGTCAGTGGATATTAGGGCCTTCGGCATGTTATTGGTATCTGACTTATTATTTGGGATGGGTTCGATATTTAGAATGTCATGTACTGTTTTTATCCGTCCAGCTTTTATTGATTCAATAACCTGAAGGTACTCGTCTCGGTTATAGTTATCTGGCTTTTTAGGGAGCACGCGGTTGTTTGGGTCCCGCGTTAGGCATAATCGGAAATTATATGCTTGAACACGCCTATCACCATCACCGGTCGTTCCAGGAAGCACCATTCGAGTATAGTGATCCATGTAGAGAACGCCTGCGAACGATTCTCCATGCTCCGAGCGCGATTCTCGACCGACTCGGTAAGGCACGCCAGCCATTGCCGCAATATCCCCTTCGTAAGTGGCGTCGATGAATACGCCAGCGCGTATTTGGATGCGGCGATTATGCTTCGTGTCGAGGAAATTTACGCCATGTATGCGATTGAAATATCGAAGCACGCCTTCAGGGCGGTAGTGATATTTAATCTTGATATTCTTTTCAGCCTTAACCATGCGATTAAAAATCATCTCCGCAACATGCGGCTCGAAATAGTACCCATTGCTACAGGCTTTTACTTGGGGCGAATCCGGACCATAGGTATTCACATAATAGTTGTAGACATTGTTTATGAATTCGCCGAATATACCCTTGATAGTGTTCCGCGGGCCGATGTCTGTTCTTCCAAGGCCATTCGTCATCATTCCACCCATGTGATCCTTCATTTCGGCAAGTATTACCTTAGAACCGCATCGAGCGGCGGCGATTGCGGCCGAAATTCCACATGGGGTGGCGCCTATAACCAAAACATCTGTGCGTATCATTTCGTCATAATCGGCTGTAGAAGTTGCAGCCAATAATTGCGCATTCGCAAACAAAAAGCAGGTAAAAGCGATAAATAGGATGTATGGTGCTCGACCTGACATCTAATTCCCTCCTAAGTCATGTCGCAGGAAACGATTACAGATTATCAAATAGGAGGATTCAGGTCAATAGTTAAGCGGGAATTGCCGAAATTGCACTAACCGTATTCTTTTTGAAGGAGAAACAAACTTTGCAGATGAATAAGAATTAGGTAGTGTTTCCAATATTTGGAAGCCCTACTACAATAGGAAAGACGACCGCATCAAAATTGGGAAAAACAACAAAAGCAATGCAGACCTAGACAACGAGTAAACTGTGATTCTAACAGCTTGAAAGTCGTTACAGCGAGAAGAGAAACGAAGAGGATTAATATGTTATCTGTGATTCGTCGCATACTCTTTGGGGCGCCTCTGCCATCATGGCGTGCGGCTCATGAAAGACTGCCAAAAGTACTTGCGTTACCAATATTAGCGTCCGACGCCATTTCGTCAGTGGCATACGCGACTGAGGAAATCCTCCTTATATTGGTGCTTGCTGGTTCGGTAGCCATACACTCGCCGCTTGTAGTAGAGATTTCCGCAGCAATAGTATTGCTACTTTTTATTGTTGCGACATCATATCGCCAAACAATACATGCTTATCCTTCTGGTGGTGGCGCCTATATAGTTGCACGTGACAACTTGGGAGATATAGCCGGGCTTACCGCGGGAGCCGCCCTAACCATTGACTACACCCTAACGGTTGCTGTAAGCATAGCATCTGGTGTTGCCGCAATTATCTCAATTCACCAGGACCTAGCGCCGTATAGAGTGGAAATGTGCTTGATTGGTGTTGCAATTCTGACGCTGGGTAATCTTAGGGGTGTGCGTGAATCTGGCTTAATGTTTGCCTTACCAACCTATGCTTTTCTTGTCGGAGCATTTGCACTTCTAGCTGTTGGGATATACCGGGAGCATACGGTAGGCATTGAAGTTCAACCCGCAAGGCATCTTGCCGCGGCTGGAGTGCCGCTTACGACCTTCCTTATCCTTCGTGCGTTCTCAGGAGGTTGTGTGGCGATGACCGGGACAGAGGCAATAAGCAACGCGGTCCAGGCATTCCGCCCGCCAGAGTCAAAGAATGCATCAACCACTTTGATGATTATGGCTTGTATCCTTGGAAGTCTATTCATGGGAATAAGCTATCTAGCCTGGAGAATAGGGGTTGTCCCGCAGGAAAATGAAACTGTCGTCTCGCAGATTGCCCGTGCGACTTTCGATTTCGCCCCTTGGGTTCATAAGTATATTCAGTATGCAACCTGTGCCATACTTATTCTTGCGGCTAATACTAGTTTTGCTGGCTTCCCAAGGCTAGCTTCAATAATGGCTCGTGATCGCTTCATGCCCCGACAGTTCTTCAATGTTGGTGATAGGTTGGTGTTTTCAAATGGTATAATTGTGCTGGCCGCGCTCGCTTCAATCTTGATAGTAGCCTTCCATGGGGACACGCATGCTCTAATTCCGCTATATGCAATCGGTGTTTTCCTTTCTTTCACGCTCTCGCAGAGCGGAATGGCTAAGCGCTTCATCCGCCTCAAGGAAGGCAGATGGCGCCTTTCTGCTACCATAAGTACCATTGGCGCAACTGCAACCGGCATTGTTACGCTTGTGCTTGCAACCATGAAGGCGCGCGAAGGCGCCTGGATTGTTCTGATCTTGATTCCCTCGTTCAGTTTTATGTTTTGGAAGATCCACAGTCACTATATCCAGCTTGGAAATCAACTTCGGCTGACTCCGGAGGATTCCTTTACTCCAATCAAGAACACAATCATTGTGCTTACTCCCTCACTCCATAGGGGTATTTTGCGAGCCCTTGAGTACGCCAAGGGGCTGTCAGCGGATGTAAGAGCTCTGCATATTGAGGTAGATCCCGTTGATACCGCTCTTTTAATAGAGCGGTGGGAAAAGTGGAGTGGTGGCATTCCGCTTGTAATTTTGGAGTCGCCATATAGGTCATTAGTCGCACCGCTTCTTGAATATCTTGAGGAAGCAAAGCATGAGAGGGAAAATTACTTGATAACTGTGATTATACCTGAATTTGTGCCTGCAAAGTGGTGGCATAAGTTGCTGCACAACCAATCGGGTTTGCTGTTGAAGTTCACGCTACTGTTCCGACGCGATATTGTGACAACAAACGTGCGTTATTATTTAGAACGCTAGGTAGCAGATTCTGGCGAAGGTAAATCATGATTATTCACGTAAGAGGCGATGTCATCGAGCTCAGTGGTTCGCTTCGCGAGAACTACTGGCCGGCATTGAAGTCGGCAGTCAGTTTGCAGCTGAAACGGTATCCAAATGGAATAGTGATTGATGGCCATGGGCTCACCGATATAGACGAAACCGGTGCACGCACATTCTTAGAGGCTAGCGACTACATTGAAGCACAAAGGGCAAGGGTAGTTGTAGCCCGACTTCCAGAGCACATTCTAGAGCAAATCCGCCAAATTCCAGGGGCCCGCTCGCAACTTCCGCTGGCGGCCACCGTAGAAGAGGCACGGGAGTCGCTGGCAGTTGGTGCAGGAGAGGCGGCTATTGAAATTCATCGCCGGCTGGCAATCCTTGTGCCGTTAGTTGGCGATTGGGCGAAAGCTCTTGAATATGCTGTACCCCAGGCACGTGCCCGAAGAACAGAGATACACCTCCTTTATGTTTTAGAAGTACCAAGAGCTTTGCCACTTGGAGTACCATTGCCTGACAAGGAGCGTCAGGCGCGAGAGACTCTTGCTGAAGCAGAGCGAAGGCTCAAACGAACTGGTTTAACCATTCGCAAGCTTACGGTACGTTCGAGGACTTCTATCGAGGGAATCACGAAGTTTGTCTCAGAAACTGAACCTGAATTGCTCCTAGCAGCTTATCCTAAGAGCCATTTCGAGCGTGGTCACGAGCTTTACAGCGTTATCAGCGCTTTCTTCCAAGAAACGAAGTCTGATGTTGCCATATTTTGCACTGGGGCTCCCGAGTCTGGCGAGGGACCATGCCAGCCTGCACTGCTTGTTCCAATGATTGGTGCGTGGGAGGAAGCTGTTGAATTCGCCGCGACCCAGGCAGCTGCGGAAAAAGCCGAAATTCACCTACTTTATGTGCTCCAGGTTCCACGGACACAGCCGCTCGACGTTGCTTTGCCGGATGAAGAGCAAAATGCCCAAGCGACTCTTAGTGGAGCAGAGAAAATTGTTCGTAGGCATGGTTTGACTGTAAGACGGCATATCCAGAGGTCAAGGACCTTGTTCGATGGTATAGCCAAGTTTGCAGTAAGAACAAAGCCGAAACTCCTGCTATTATCATATTTTAGAGAAGATATGATTGACGAAAACAGCCGCTATGGAGAGATTATAACACTTTGCAATGAAGCTCCTTGCGATGTAGCTCTCATATTCACGCGGCATCTATCTTCGCCAGCAGATTAAAACCTGCATCATTAGTAAGGGGCGAAAACAGACAAAGGGTCTTTAAAAATAATCTGCAAAGCACAAGCCAGAGGTCTTTAGGGAAGAAAAACTTGAAGCTGGAATATAAACCTGATTTTGAAGAGGCAAAGAAATATTGGCGGGCTTATTGGGCAGGGGAGATTATTGATAGGCCGCTCATTGCCATTAAAGCCCCGAAGGGTGATAAGCGTCCCAAGGGCTTACGTGGGCTCAATGGACTAGAGGATTTTCGATTAGCAACTCAGCAGTACGATGAGGCGGCTGCTACTATTCATTGGCTAGGTGAGGCAATACCATTTATTCAGCCGAATTTTGGTCCGGACCAGTTTGCAGCATGGTTGGGTGCTGATCTCCAATACAATCCTGATGCGGGAGATACAAGCTGGTCTGTGCCAGTAATTCAAGATTGGGATGTGGATGGTCGTGAGATTGGATACCCCCACGGGGTTTGGTGGGAGCGGATGCTTGAATTCCAGCGAATTGCAGCAGAGATTGGCGATGGGAAATTCCTTGTTGGTGTTCCCGATATTCATAGCAATATGGATGCCCTTTCTGCACTTCGAGGTCCAGAGGCGCTATGTTTTGATTTTCTTGATGTCCCAGAGAAGATTGATTTGGCGATTACAGCCGTTTGCCAGGCGTTCCGCATTGCCATTGAGGGCATTGAGAAGGCAGGGCGGCAACTTGAGCGAGGATATATCGGCTGGTTACCATTTTATTCTGAGGAACGGTTTGTAGTTTTGCAGTGTGATTTCGCTTGCATGGTTGGGCCAGAGCATTTCCGCAGATGGATTCTGCCTGCGCTTATTGAGGAATCAGAGTACGTCGTGAATGCTGTTTATCATTATGATGGCCCAGGTGCACTTATTCATTTGGAGGATATCCTATCAATCCCAAAGATTAAGGTAATTCAATGGACACCAGGTGCAGGTAATCCTCCACTCATTGAGTGGATGGATTTACTGCTGGAGTGCCAAAAAGCTGGGAAGGGATTGTATTTAGCTGCCTCGCCAGATGAAGTGAAAGTATTCCACCGCAATCTTAGGCCTGAGGGTATTATGTATGATGTATGGGTTTCTTCCAAGGAGGAAGGCGAGGCTCTGATAGATTGGTTGAAGGCAAATACCTAGCTTTTGCAAAAGTTGGTTAGAAATGTGCTTCACATATTGAAGAGTGGCATTGGGCAGAATCTCATAAGAGTAGCTTTGAGCCTTCTGTCGTTAAAAGGGTTATCCATTGATGACAAAAATTAAGGGAGCATCCGAAAATTGAATGCTCCCTTGGCGATTTTTAAATATCTTCACTAGCGCTCGGCAATGGCTTGCGCTTTTTGTATGTCAACGTCAATGCCTGGGCCCATTGTCGAAGACACAGTAATCTTTCGCAAATATCGACCTTTGGCTGCAGCTGGCCTGGCTTTGATTAGCGCCGACAACAGCGCCGCAAAGTTTTCCAGAAGTTTTTCTTTCTCAAAAGATACTTTCCCAATTGGCATGTGAATGTTGCCAGCCTTATCAACGCGGTATTCGACGCGAGAAGCGCTTTTGATGTCGCGAACAACTTTTGCAATATCCATTGTAACTGTGCCAGATTTCGGATTAGGCATTCGAGGGCCAAGAATTCGGCCTAGCTTGCCAACCATGCTCATCATATCCGGCGTGGCAACAAGAATGTCGAAGTCGCGCCAGCCTTCTTCAATCTTCTTGACAAGGTCCTCGGCTCCCACCACATCTGCGCCGGCTTCTTCGGCTTCTTTGGCTTTCTCGCCTTTTGCAAAGACAGCTACTTTGCGTACCTTGCCGGTGCCATGTGGTAGGGTAGTGGTTCCGCGAACCATTTGATCTCCATGGCGTGGATCTACGCCCAGGCGAACTGCGACATCAACAGTCTCATCGAACTTTGCGCTAGCAAGCTCTTTTACGAGTGCAAGAGCTTCTTCTGGGTCGTATGCCTTTCCTTTCTCAACTTTCTTTACGGCTTCGTTGTACCTTTTGCCATGAGTAGGCATTCTTACATTCCTCCTTGTGGTTAATTTTCGGTTCGTAAAGAGCGAACCTCCCACGGGGACTTTGGCTGTTTGCTGTAAGTCAGCGGCAAAGCCCCTGCTAAGCTTCTACTACTTCAATACCTGCAGATCTTGCGGTGCCCTCGATTATCCTCATCGCTGCTTCGATGCTGTTTGCATTGAGGTCGGGCATTTTGAGTTCTGCAATCTCGCGCACTTGAGCACGTGTCACCTTGCCCACCTTCTGGCGATTTGGCACGCCGGACCCCTTTTCGATGGCGGCGGCTTTCTTCAGTAGCTCCACGGCGGGAGGTGTTTTCAGGGTGTACGTAAACGACCTATCTTCGTATATGGTGATTTCCACTGGCACAATTGTGCCCATCTGAGCCGCCGTCTTTTCGTTGTATGACTTGATGAATTCCATCATGTTTATGCCATACTGACCCAATGCAGGGCCGACGGGCGGCGCAGGCGTGGCCTTGCCAGCAGGAATTTGAAGCTTCACCACTCCTAGAACCTTTTTTGCCATCGTTATTTCTCCTTATATCTTCTCAACCTGTCCAAAATCGAGCTCAACCGGTGTATCTCTTCCAAAGATTGAGATTAGCACCCTCAGCTTTTCCTTCTGAACATTCACGTCTTCGATGGTGCCAGTAAAGTCGGTAAATGGACCGGAGGTAACACGGACGACTTGCCCCTTTTCCCATTGAACGCGAGGTTTCTGTCGTGGTCCCTCCACGGCAGCTAGGATATTGGCAATCTCTTTTTCTTGCAAAGGAACCGGTCGGTTTCCTGAGCTGACGAACCCAGTTACGCCAGTCGTGCTTTTCACAAGATACCACGTCTGGTCATCTAGTATCATCTCAATGAGTATGTAACCTGGGAAAATTTTGCGTTGGACCTCGCGCCGCTTCCCGCCACGAGTCCGAAGCTCAGGCTCGGTTGGGATAATAATGCGAAATATCCGGTCCTTTAAGTTCATAGACTCGGCACGACGCTCGATATTAGTTTTTACTTTGTTTTCATGTCCTGAGTACGTATGAACAGCGTACCAGTTCTTCTCCATGATCGCCTAGCCTCTCGTTCTAAACATGCTACCAACCAAACCGCCGAGTGATGACACTGAGCAGGTAATCGAGCCCACCTACCCAAAGCGTGACAATCGCTACCGCCGCGATTACAATGGCGGTAGATTTCTTGAGCTCGTCATATGTCGGCCACGTTGTTTTCTTAAGTTCAAGCCAAA
Organism: Armatimonadota bacterium; assembly: GCA_023511795.1. NCBI lineage: Bacteria > Bacillati > Armatimonadota > Armatimonadota bacterium. Next base: position 143,610 of record JAIMAU010000007.1, read on the forward strand.
CTTCTCTTAAGAACCTGCCTACTCTTTGGAAGGTTCCTTCCTTCTTGTTGGTGCCGTTTGCCATGAGGTCACTTCCTTTGCGCTTGTGCCCTTTTAGGAGCGCGAATCATAAAAATGCTCCGCTGCACACCTTTAACTCGAGGTGACAGGGAGCGGCTGAGATTTTGGTAGAAAAGTCAGTGGCAGGGGCAGCCGGATTCGAACCGACGACACCCGGTTTTGGAGACCGGCGCTCTACCAACTGAGCTATGCCCCTGCGGACTGCATATTTATCTTACCACATTCAACGCGGATTGTAAATAGACGGCGCTTTTTAATTGCCGTTGCAATCCGTACAGCCTACTTTGCTTCACGATGAAGCGTGTGCTTTCTGCATACTTTGCAGAATTTACGCAGCTCAATACGGTCGGGATCGCTGCGTTTGTTTTTTGTAGTCGTGTAATTTCTTGCCTTGCACTCAGTGCATGCAAGCGTAATTATGACTCTGGCATCGGTTGCCATGAAAATCCCCCAGTCTCGTTACTCAATCAATGCGGAGATGACGCCGGCGCCCACAGTGTGGCCGCCTTCCCGAATCGCAAACCGAAGACCTTCCT
>JAIMAU010000008.1 GCA_023511795.1 Armatimonadota bacterium
GTGTCAAGCAGGAAATGAAACATTTATTTCCAACTTATAAATAATAAGAAGGGTAATATACGAGCGCTGGGGGGACTTGCTATGAGCAGTTTGTATTTTGGCAATCGTGAGCCGCTCGTGCAAAGTGCTTTCATATTTTTGCCACTTGGAAGTGTGAAGCCTAGAGGTTGGTTGAGAAGACAGCTTCAGATACAAGCAAATGGTCAAAGTGGGCACTTGCCGGAGTTCTGGGATTCGCTCGGACCCAATAGTGGATGGCTTGGAGGAACCGGCGAGAGTTGGGAGCGAGGGCCATATTATCTTGATGGTCTAGTTCCGCTTGCTTATCTCCTCGACGATGAAAGACTGATTAGTATTGCACAAAAATGGCTGGACTGGATGATTAGTAGCCAAGATGAGAGCGGCCATTTTGGCCCGAAGTCGCTTGAAGACTGGTGGCCTTTTGGGATCGCTTGCAAAGTGCTGACTCAATATCAAGAAGTGACTGGCGATCCGCGGGTTGTTCCCATGCTTGAAAAGTTTTTCAGATATATGAAATGCGAGCTTCCTCGCCGACATTTGCATTCGTGGGCCATCATGCGGTGGGCGGATACTGTCTTGAGTATTATCTGGCTTTATAACCGCAACGGTGATTCTGAGCTCCTTGAACTTGCCGAGGAAATCATGAAGCAAGGATATGATTGGAGCTATCACTTCCGCGACTTTGCTCATCCAGTGAAGCAAACTGTTCGTTTTCAGATGCGAACACATGTTGTAAATAACGCCATGGGCGTGAAGACACCCGGAGTTCAGTATTTGCTTACTGGGTGGGAGGAACATAAAGAAGGCGCATATAAGGCACTTGAAATGTTGGAAACATATCACGGAACTGCCGCGGGCATTTTTACAGGTGATGAACACTACGCAGGGAAAAATCCAACGCAAGGAACTGAACTCTGTGCGGTTGTTGAGTTCATGTTTTCCTTAGAGAATCTAATGCAGATACTAGGCGATCCAGCGTTCGGGGATTTGCTTGAGAAAGTGGCGTATAATGCTCTACCGGCAACGTTTACGGCTGACATGTGGCAGCACCAATATGACCAGCAGGCTAATCAAGTGCTATGCACAATCGCCAAGCGTCCTTGGACAAATAATCGTGAGGATTCGAATATATTTGGCCTGGAGCCAAACTATGGATGTTGCACAGCCAATTTCCACCAGAGCTGGCCAAAGTTCGTTGCAAACCTTTGGATGGCTACTCAAGACGAGGGGTTGGCTGCTGTGGCTTATGGGCCATGTGAGGTGAAAGCAAAGGTTCGAGGAGGACAAGAAGTAACTATCAACGTGGATACCAATTATCCGTTTGGCGACACAGTGAGAATGGAAATTCACACTCGAAAATCCGCGCGTTTCCCGTTAAGTTTTCGCATCCCTGGATGGGCGGATTTGCCAGTAATGAAGGTGAATAGCGGCTTGGTCTCAGCCGAACCAGGTACATTCAAAACCGTTGAGCGCGAGTGGAGAGATGGCGATGTAGTTGAATTCCTTTTCCCGATGAAGGTTGAATCCGAGAGAAGGTTTCGCAATTCAATCACTCTAAGACGTGGGCCAATCGTCTTTTCTCTGAAGATAGGCGAGCGGTGGGAGCGTATCCGTGGGGAAGACCCATGCCCTGATTATGCTGTTTACCCAACGACGCCTTGGAATTATGGCTTAGTGGTTGACCCCGAGCATCCTGACGTTGAAGTTATTGAGAAAGGCATTGGAGATATCATATTCGGCGCTGATTACGCCCCAGTTGAGCTTCGAGTGAAGGGAAAACAGATACCAGAATGGGGGATTGAAGATAACCAGGCGGGCTTGATTCCCGAAAGTCCTGTGAGTTCTAGCGAACCCGTGGAAGATCTCACGCTCATCCCATATGGTTGTGCAAAGCTTAGAATTACGGAATTTCCTCTCATCGGCTAGGGATAAGGGTTAAACAAAAAATGCAGGCGCAAAGTGTGTAGGCGCTTTAGTAGGGCTAATTTGCTAAAAAATTTTCCCCAAGCGCGTTTAGGCTTTGGGCATTGCGGGTAAAAAAACGCTGCAGTGCGCTTCTTGTGCGCAGGGCAATAGGTTTTGCCCTTGCCTTCCTCATGCATATGGCGGCACGATGGGTTATCCATCAGGCCGCCTCTTTTCTTGAGTTTCGAGTATTCTTAATGAAGAGTCTCAAAAATAACTTGTGGCAACTTGTAAACAATTCGCTTTTTGGAATCTGAAGGTGGGCGTTATCAGCCTGGGTTATGTTTATTGATGCTAGGTTTTCTGATGAACGCTAGGTTTATTTTCGCAAATAAGATTGGAAGACAATTCCTTAGTGGCAATTAGGCGAGCTTCACTGTGGGCATGGCTTCGGATTCTATTCGGACAATTTCCGCGCCGAGCGAAGACATTTTGTCTTCTATTCGTTCGTAGCCGCGGTCAATGTGCTCGACTCCCGAGATGTCGGTTCTTCCTTCTGCTGCTAGACCTGCGATGACAAGGGCAGCACCCGCCCGTAGGTCGGTGGCAGTAACCTCAGCTCCGGTGAGCTTGGGGACGCCTTTGATGATTGCTGTTCTGCCTTCCTGGACTATATCTGCGCCCATCCGTTGGAGCTCAGCAACGTATTTGAACCGCCGCTCGTAGACATTCTCGCTGATAACCGATGTCCCATCGGCAATCACGAGTAGAGCTGCAAACGGTTGTTGCATGTCGGTTGGAAATCCAGGATGCGGCATTGTCTTGATGTCAACAGCAATTGGTCTGCGATTTGCCTTGACGCGAATAAAGTCGGTGCCTTCCTCAACCGATATACCTGCCTCTTGAAGCTTTTGGATCACAGCAAGCGAGTGTTCGGGAATGGCTTTTCTGAGGACTACATCGCCAAGCGTTACTGCTGCTGCAATTGCATATGTCCCGGCTTCCATCCTATCAGAGATTACCCGATGCTTAACGGCACAAAGCTCTTTGACGCCTTCGATTTGGATTGTTTTTGTTCCTGCGCCGTAAATCTTTGCGCCCATAGCTATGAGCATATTTGCTAAATTGACAACCTCTGGCTCAAGAGCGGCGTTTTCGATATATGTCGTGCCCTCGGCTAAGCACGCTGCCGTCATTAGGTGCTGGGTGGCGCCTGCGCTTGGGAAGTCTAAATATATCTTCGCTCCTTTTAGCCTCGACGCTTCGGCTTCAACATAGCCATGTTCCATAGAGATTCGCGCGCCAAGTGCCTGCAGCCCTTTAACGTGAAAATCTACCGGTCTTGCTCCAATGTCACAACCACCGGGCATAGGTACCTTCGCATATCCAAGTCTGGCGAGTAAGGGACCCAAAACGCAAAACGAAGCACGCATCTTTTTGACTAATTCGTAGGGCGCTTCGTTGGATTTTATTTCAGTGGCATCAATCTCTAGTTGATTTCCGGTAAGACGGGTAGGTACACCTAGTTCTTGGAGCATTTGTGACATGGTATATATGTCGCCTATGTGAGGTACGTTTTCGAGAATAGTAGTTCCTTTTGCGAGCAGTGCTCCCGCCATTAAAGCTAGAGTGGCATTTTTGCTTCCTGCAATGTCTACTTCACCTTTTAGTCTGTTGCCGCCAATAACGTATAATTTTTCCAAGAACTAGCCCCTCCCATGTTGAGGACTCTCGCTTTTGTGAAGTTCGGCAGCACTAATACTAAGCGGAGCCGCCTTGCACTTCAATTATACCCACACACTCAGAATTCTACATCTTGCCCTCGACTTCCTGTCAAAAGCCATGTCACTTAACCAAACAAAGTATACAGGAGGGCATTCCCTTATGTCAAGCAAGTGGTTGTGGATTAATGGTTTGATTATTTAAATTAAGTCAGCGAATTTTAAGTAGGCAATTAATAGGTGATCATAAATTAGTATTTAATTGCCTTTTTGCTTTCTTGCACATTCTTCGCTGTTAATGCTTTCTGAAACATTGACCTCCGCTAGGCTCGAAGCTATAATTAACCTGAATTTTGGGCGCTTGCTGGTAGGCTTCCATGGCCCAAAGCTGTTGAGTGTGCTCTTAGGACGTCGGCTTCGGCTGTAAATCCGCCGATAAACGGCTGGTCCGCTACAAGCATGTACGCGTCGAGGTCCAGAGCGTGGAAAGCACCTGTACCACAGGCGAAATGAACTGAGGTAGCGAGGCCAATCCCTGGTTCAAGCATGCTTCCAAGCATGATTTCTTTTCGAGCGGCTTGACACAAGGCTATTATCGCCAGCGCACCTGAGAGGCCGGACTTCATTACTTTGATGTTTATGCCATCAATTGCCTCTTGTTCTAGGAGCCTAAGGGCATCGAATGGGGTAACCACAGCTTCATCAGCGAATACCGGTATTGAAGTATGCTGAGTGACATATCTGAGGCCAGCTATGTCGCTTTTATCAACCGGTTGCTCCAGCAAGCTAATTGGTATGCCTGCACCTTGGAGTTTAGTAACGAATGACACGGCTGTCGTTGGAACGAATCCCTGGTTTGCATCTATTCTGATATCGCATTGGGGAGCGCCTTGATGAATGGCAATTACGCGTTCGAAGTCTTCCTCAGGATCTTCGACGCCAACTTTTATTTTTAAGCAGCGAAATCCTTGGGAAGCGACACGTTCGGCGGCGAACCGCGCCTCGTCCGGGGAACAGATTGGGATAGTCACGTCTGTTTGTACCTCTTCCAGCGCGCCGCCGAAAAAGTGAAACATCGAGAGGTTAAACACCTTGCAGAAGGCGTCTAAGACGGCAATCTCGAGCCCCGCGCGGGCTGTGTGTTCGTCTGGTAAAATTTCTGCAAGGATTTTAAAGATGTTTAAATATTGCCGAACATCAACCCCTTCAAGGTCGGGCTTGCTTATTTTGATAGCCGAAAGAACGGTAGAAGTGTCTTCGCCTGTCACATATTTGAGCGGTGTCGCAGAGCCATAGCCGATTATTCCATTCTCGAGCTGAAGCTCGATTATAACGGTGGGTGATGCCGTCTTTCTGCCTTTGGCCGTCTCAAAGGCCTCTTTAAGTTGGAGCTCAAGAGGGTATGCGACTACTTCGCTTATCCTTGGCATTTTCACATGCCTCCCTTAGGCAAAATATCTAATTGCTAAGTTATTATTTAAGTAATCTAAGAAAAATATGAGAGGTAAAGACTAACAATGTTAGCTTACAAATTTCGTTGGCGTTATGTTATCTTAATTGCTCTGATTCTGCAAGTCTGTTTTGCTTTAAAATGTATTTCGGCTCCTAATCTGGATGCTGAGATTGCAAGCATCGTTGACCAAGCGCTTGCAGATTCGGTTCTAAGCCATGGTATTCAAGGAGTGTTGATTGAGTCATTAAAAGACGGCCGCGTGGTTTACGAGAAAAACGCCGACCTTGTGTTTATTCCAGCATCAAACTTTAAGATTTTGGTTTCTGCTACGGCATTGGACACACTTGGGCCGGACTACCGTTTTAAGACATTCATTTTTATCAGCGGCCAAAAAACCACTAGTGGGGTGCTTAAGGGCAACTTAATCATAGAGGGCAGAGGCGACCCAGTTTTGAAATACGAACACCTTGAACAGATTGCGGCGAAGTTAAAAGAAATTGGCATTAAGATAATCGAGGGAAATATCATTGGCGACGACACGTGGTTCGACAGCATTCGGCTTGGCTGGGGGTGGTCATGGGATGACGAACCTTACTACTATGCTGCTCAAATCAGCGCACTAAACCTCAATGAAAATATCATAGATGTGTGGGTCCGGCCAGGTGATAAGGTAGGCGAGCCTGCGGCGGTCGAGGTGCTGCCGCAAACCTCCTATGTGTCGGTGGTTAACGAATGTCGGACTTCAGCTGCAAAATCCGAGAAAACGGTTTTCATTGACCGTCTCAGAGGAAAAAATGTAGTTCGTGTTACGGGAATGGTCCCACTTGACTACAAACCTGAGCGTCCTGAGGAAGCAATCACGGTTGAGGAGCCAACGCTATTCACTTGTCATAGGTTGCTTGAGACTCTGCGTGCTCATGGAATTGAGGTAAAAGGTCAGGTTGTTCGCGGCAAGAAACCCGAGAGCGCACAATTTGTGATGTCGTTAACATCGCCTCCGCTTTCTGAGATACTCCGGTTTCTTAATAAGCCAAGTGACAACCTAATCGCCGAGGTTTTGCTCAAGGTGCTTGGCGCGGAGAGAAAGGGAAAAGGAAGTACTAGCGCAGGTGAGCAAGTTGAACTCGAGTTTCTAAAGAAAATTGGCGCTGACATGACCGCTGTTAATATTACAGATGGGTCAGGACTATCGCGGCATAATTTAATTTCGCCCCGAAATCTTGTTATAATCCTTAAGCATATGTATAACCACAAGCATTCAAAGGTCTACCTGGATTCCCTGCCAATAGCTGGGGTAGATGGAACACTTCGAAAACGGATGAAAGGAACGCCGGCTGAGGGCAACGTACGTGCAAAGACGGGTTACGTTGGGATGGTATGTACGCTTTCTGGGTTTGTTACCACAAGAAGTGGTGAACCTCTTGTTTTCTCAATTATGTTTAACCATCACCTGTGTCGTCACTCTGAGGCGATTGCAGTGATGGATAAAATAATGGCGGGGATTGCCGGCGTTGGTGAGAAATGAATAGATGGATTAGATATTTCCTTGCCTTTATTCTTCTCCTGGCTATTTATGGGCATGCTGGCGCTGTATATACAATCAAGACATCGCTGACGAAGACAGAGCTTCTCGGGCTTTACGTGGATTTATTGCGCAAGTTTGCCAATTATGCCGAGAAGCAGTGGCATGCTGCATCGTTTCCAAATGCAGGGTACTGGGGCAATGGCATAAGCGACGGCAATGAAGGCATCAGGGCGGTAGCAAATACAGCTCTTACCTATGCTGTTCTTGCAAAGCATGCTGACAAATTGGCTAACGATGAACGTCTGACATACATCTCAAGGGCTGCTTATGGGATACGTTATGCTGTCGAGACTCACCTCACTGGAAAGCAGAAGTGCGTTGATGGCAGACAATGGGGCAACTCATGGCAATCTGCGATGTGGGCGGGAAATATCGGGTTTGCTGCTTGGATAATATGGGATGACCTCGACGATGACCTCCGAACCTCGGTTGAACGTGTGGTCTCTTTTGAAGCAGACCGTTTCTTACACCTAAAGCCGCCCAGCAATCGCTGGGGTGATACCAAAGCAGAAGAAATCGGATGGAACCAAATTTGCATTTCTCTTGCTGCCAACATGTTTCCCAGTCACCCTAATGCATTAAAATGGAAAGAGAAGTCTATCGAATATATGATGAATGTACTTTCTATACCTCAAGATGCACGAGATGAGCGGATTGTGGATGGCAAGCGAGTGAGGGATTGGGTATGCACAGTGAATGTTCATCCGGATTTCACTCTGGAGAACCATGGCTTTTTTCATCCCACCTACACGATGGTAAGTCCCGCTGAGGTTGGCCAAGGTGGGCTTCTCTACGCGTACGCACGCCAACCTATCCCGGAGGCTGCAGGCCATCATCTCTTGGATAACTGGCGTTTGCTCCAAAATTTCATGCTTCCCTGTGGTTACTGGATTTATCCGCAAGGCATGGATTGGGCGCTCAATAGCGATGGGCACATTCACTATCTTGCTTGGCTTGCCACTTATGCCAAGGATCCTCTTGCCGCTGGGATGGAAAAAAAGGTGGCACAATATATCGCTGGCCATCAAACAATTCACAAGGACGGACGTTTCGCGGGTCCAGCATCAAGATTGGGCTTTGCAAGGGAAGCCATTACAGCAGAGCGCCTATCCTACTCATACCTTTACCACAAGATTGTTGGTTCTGGACCTGAGAATGAATGCACCATTGACCAGGTGAATCTCAATGGGGTGCGTAGATACTCTTTAGTAGACCTCATAGCCCACCGCACGTCGAATAAATTTGCCTCATTCTCTTGGAAAAACAACGTTATGGGTTTGGTGATGCCTATTGGGTTTAATCATAGCGCAAATCCCTATTTCTGCACGCCGTTTATAAATGGTCTTGTCGGAAACTTTATTCTTAAGAATGTCGAAAACCGCAAGGCTCAGTTGGTTGAGCGCACATGGCGGCGGCTCAAGGACGGTTTTGAAACAAGCGGCACTCTTCTTCTCGGCAATGGCCTGTTAAAACAAGAAATCAAGCTCATCTCAGTTGGTGATAAAACTGTGGTATACATGGACAAGGTTACCGCTCAATCGCCGCTGGCAGTTCTGAAAGAGTTTGGCGTCCCTGTGGGCATCGAGAATGACGAGTTCACCGGCAACCAGCGAACTTTGTACTATGAGGGTGGGGAGAAAACAATTCTTGGTCCAAACACGGCAGAGCTTATCCGCATTCCAGGCAGTTGGGCAAATGTTGATGGGCGGCTTGGCATGGTCGCGGTTCTCGGTTCTGGCATAGCGTATAATGACGTGGCATCATACAACCGAGATGGTGCGCGGGAGGATCTCCTTTATGGTTCATATTCAGATATTGAGCGCGAATTTAAGCGAGGCGAGGAAGTTGCCCGGCGGATTGTTATATTCTTTACAGAAGTCAAGCCTGATGAGACGGCTAGACTTGCTAAGGCTGCCAAATTAGAAAAGGATGCGGAAGACAATCAAGTGCTTGTCCTCGAGCTTCCAGAAAAAGTATGCATTAAGGTTGAGAGAATTTGGAGCAAAGGCTCAAGTATCTCGTATCATCGGATGAGATAAATGTTTTAATGGTCTATTGCAAGCCATTCAAAACGACTCGCTGTAAAATAGCCTCCTAATATTTAGCCGCAATATATTGCTTTCTGAAACTTCAAGTACAAATCGCATCGCTAGCTAAGTTTTCACATATTGTTTGACAGTCCTCATTCTGTATGCTAGTATTGTGCAGCTTCCTGGGTAAGTATCCCTTAAACCAGAAACAGGGGGTTTACATGCGGCGTGGAATTTGGGTATTAATCACCATTCTTGTAATACTTTTTATTATTTTTGGGAGTTCCATTGCGAGATTTTACACTGACTTGCTGTGGTTTGGCGAGGTCGGGTACAAGAGCGTATTTCTGACGCGACTTCTCACCCAACTCGTTCTAGGCATTATTGTTGGGGCATTTTCATTTTTCTTTGTCTATTTCAATCTTTGGTTGGCACGGCGTCTAGCGCCTCCAATCCCCGAGCGTTATGTTACTAGTCAGTTCCGCCAGCAGTTCGGTAGAATCGCCAAGATAGGTTTCACTGTACTTCTTCTTGGTTTAACCTTAGCTGTGAGCTTAATCATAGGTGGCACAGCTTCACGCTCATGGCTTAGCTATCAGATGTTTACTCATCCGATTTCATTTGGCACCTTAGATCCGATATTCAATCGGGATATCGGATTCTATGTGTTCAAACTTGGCTTCCTGGAGCAAATTTATGGATGGCTTTTGGCGGTGTTTATACTTGCTTTTATTGGCACTACTTTGGTTAGTTACGCTGATAAGGCAATTGAGTTCCTTGCGGGAACACCCAGATTTATGCCGCATGTAAAAGCCCATCTTTCATTTCTGTTTTCACTTATATTGTTTGCAAAAGCATGGGGTTACCGACTTGACGCGTATAATCTTCTTTATTCGCCATACGGAGTAGTCTTCGGTGCGGGTTTTACAGATGTCAATGCGAGATTGCTAGCGTACAATGTTCTTTCTGTAGTAGCTGTGATTGCAGGTCTAATAGCGCTGGTTAACATATACCGTCGAGGAATTGTTTTACCGCTGGCGGCATTAGGAGTATTGGTGGCTGCTTCGTTTTTGCTAGGAGTTTTGTATCCGGCGTTTGTTCAACAAGTTTATGTTAAACCCAATGAAATAAAAAATGAGTCGAGGTATATTCGTTATAACATTGAATCTACACGGAAAGCTTTCAATTTAGATAAGATTACTGTTCGTAGCTTTCCAGCTTCTGAAATTCTCACACCTCAAGATATAGACCAAAATCGCGCCACCATAAATAGCATTCGCCTTTGGGACTACCGACCGCTTCGTCAGACTTACAGTCAGCTTCAGGAGCTAGGTCCATATTACAAAATTGAGAATGTGGATGTTGACCGCTATGTGATAGATGGCTATTTGCGACAAGTGATGCTTGCAGCTCGAGAGCTTGTGCCCCCGCCGCCAACTACAGCGGCTGGATCTTGGGTAAATCAACATTTCCAATATACTCATGGCTATGGAGCAGTAATGAGCCCTGTGAACACAATTACCGAAGAGGGCCAGCCTGAATTTTTTATCGAGGGTATTCCTCCAACTTCGAAAGTTGGCATAGAGATTACTCGACCGCAGATATATTTTGGGGAATTGACCATTGATTATGTTATTGGCAACTCAGCAACAAAGGAATTTGATTATCCAGCTGAGCGCGAACAAGTCTACACCAGATACAATGGCAAGGGCGGTATACCTGTAGGCAGTTATTTACGGCGAATGGCTTTCTGGCTTCAATTTGGCGATGTTAATCTAATCTTAAGAAACCCAATTACATCTCAAAGCCGGCTGATGTTTCGAAGAGATATTCAAACACGTGTTAACACAATATTTCCGTTTCTAATTTACGACCCAGACCCATACCTTGTGATTTCCAATGGTAAGCTCTACTGGATGTTAGACGCTTATACTGCTACTTCGCGGTATCCATACTCGACTCCAACCCGCGTTGGCAATCTCTATGGTGCAAACTACGTTAGAAATGCGGTTAAGATTGTAATTGACGCCTACAATGGCACAGTAGACTATTACATTGCTGACGAAAACGACCCCATAATCCGAAGTTATGCCAGGATTTTTGAGGGCGTTTTCAAGCCAATTAGTCAAATGCCGCACGACCTTTATGCGCACATCAGATATCCCGAGCTTCTGTTCCGTGTGCAGTCTGAAATGATGCTTGCATACCACACACAAGATGTGCAGGTTCTATATACCAAGAGCGATTTGTGGGCAATACCGAATGAGATTGTCGGAACAACTGGTGAGCCTTCGCAAATGGAGCCATATTACGTGGTCATGGCGCTTCCAGGTGAAGCGAAAGAGGAATTTCTTATAATGATTCCTTTTACTTTTGTTGGAAAAGACAACATGGTAGCATGGATGGCGGCACAAAGTAATCCCACCCGAGTTGTGCTATATCAGTTTCCAAGAAAGGAATTGGTCTACGGCCCAGCTCAAATTGAAACAAGAATCAACCAGGATGCAGCAATATCTCAGCTTCTTACGCTGTGGAGCAGAGAAGGCTCGCGGGTAAACCGGGGCAACCAGCTGGTTATCCCCATTGGCCAGTCAATTATATATGTGAAACCTTTGTATCTTGAATCAGAGTCAAGCAAAATTCCTGAATTAAAACGGGTGATTGTTGCCCATGGAAACCGACTTGTGATGGGCGAAACGTTAGATGAAGCTCTTGCAAAACTACTAGGCCTTAAAACACCTGCTAGATTAGAAGCCAAAGCAGTCCCTGGACAAGTAGGGCCTCCCTCAGCCCTGGCTGTACCAGCGGATGTTGGCAAGCTGGTGCAAGAGGCCACGAACTATTTTGAAAGGGCAAAGGAATTACAGCGTCAAGGTGATTGGGCGGGCTACGGCGAGCAAATGAACAGGCTGGAACAAACATTGAAGCGTCTCCGCGAGGTCACTGCGGCAGGTAGGTAAACAGCTTTGAGTGTGTCTTTGATTTGAAATAGTCTTCTTGTGTGATATTTTTAAGGACTGCAGTGTCAAAGATATGAGAAACGACAAGATTACTGAGTTCCTTACGGTTTTGATATTTGCAATGGCGGTAGGCGGGGCAGCTATGCTCACGATTCTCTACCTAGAAGGAATCCTTCGTGCGGTGGCGCTTATTGTGATAATTGCTGCAACCATTGGCTCCTGGAGTTATCTTCGCAAACGATTTGGTAGGTATGACTAGCAAGTAAATGCAAGGGCTTAACGACGCAAGCGCTGTGAGATAAGCCTCCAGACCTCAGCAGCTTCGTCAACTTTTAACAGTGCTATCATCGCAATATAGGCTACAACTGCTAGCGCTGTTGATGCCAAAACGCCAATCAATGCTCCGCTTGGCGTGTTTGTATTTATTGCCGAACTTGTATTTTTGAAGACAACCCATGCGACTGTGCCGGCAACCGCCGAGGAAATGCATACCTTTATGAATGAACGGAGAATGAGTCCTCCGTTGATGCCATTCAATCTTCTTCTCAAGAGTTCAAGTAAAACTACCATGTTTAGAATAGCTGCCACAGACGTAGCCAGCGCCAATCCCCCATGTCCGAAAGGCTTCATAAAAAGCCAGTTCATTGGGATAAAGATTATGGTCATAATGGTGCCCACTACGACTGGCACAACTGTATCTTGGAGGGCGTAAAAGCCGCGAGTTACAATTGCTTGCCCAGACCAAGCTGCAATACCAATAGCATACATCGCCAATGCGTATCCAACATATGGTGCGTCGGCTGAGGTGAATTGTCCGTGTTGGAACAGCATGCGCACAATGGGGGTTGCGAGGACGATCATTAAGATTGACGACGGTACTGTAAGAAGCAATATTCCTCGGAGACCAAAGTTCACGCTTGAACGAAGCTGAGCAATTTCTTTTCTTGCAGCTTGTTCTGCAAGGGTGGGGAACAACGCCACTGCTGAGGCTTGCGCAAAAACCCCGAGGGGCATTTGCATGAGCCGGTTGGCGTAACTGAGTGCGGCAACTGCTCCTTCCTCTAAAAATGTGGCGAACCATCGGTTGAAGATAACGTTCACGTATGGCAGTGAGAGGCCGAGAAGCACTGGTAGCGCAAGCTTCCCAACTTTTTTTACTCCAGGATGTCGCAAGTTTAGACTTGGCTGAAATTGCACACCAAGTTTGCGTACGACAATTATCTGCAAGACGAAGTTGCCGAGGAAAGCGCCTACTAATGCACCCCACGTAAGACTCGATATGCCTAACTTGGAAGCAAAGAAGACTCCGCCAGATATAATGCATATATTGTAAATTATCGGACCGAGAGCAGGCGCAAGAAAATGCTGACGGGAGTAAAGGGTTCCAATTATAAGGCCGCCTATAAAAAAGAACAACTGTGCTGGCAAGACGATTCTCGTCAATAAGATAGTGATTTCCAAAAGGTTCCGATGCTCTCGCGCGAATCCAGGAGCTACTAGTGGCACCAGTTGGGGGGTAAATATCTCAAACAAAAGAATCAAACATGCAAGAACAATGAATATCAGCGTTCCAATGATGCTAAATATTTTCCAAGCTTCGTCTTTTTCTCCTTTGGTCCAATATTCCGTAAAGACTGGAATGAATGCACTGCTCAGCGCTCCGCTTGAGAGCAGGAAATAGAGCAGGTCCGGAAGGTTGAAAGCCACCCCATATGCGCTTACTAAGCCTCCTGCGCCAAACTGGTTTGCGATAACCATTTCACGCACTAGGCCTAGCAGCCTGCTCACGAATATGGCCGCCATCATGATTCCAGCGGCCTTTGTAACCGTCTTAGTCGTTGACATTAGGAATATTGAGGATTTGGGGCGCTTGCAATAGAGCGACAAGTTTTAATCATCATACGCATTGCTTTTTTTCACCCCAGGCTTTTTCAGTATAAGTTTACATCTAGTGTCATGTCAATGAGCGTTCTGGCCAATTGTATTCTACTTTAAAATACGAAGTTAACTTTCAAAATATTTTCATCTGGCTTGCATCTCTAAATCTATCAGACTGAATACTTCGAAGCGCATTTCGAAATATCTAAGCGTGATTTTATGACTATAACGTTATTTTAAGTTTGACGATCTTCGGCTTGCTAAAACTTGACGCAGATTGCTACTGTGATTATAATCTTGCAGACCGCGAGGCTAAATACGACCAATTCCAGGAGCGAATTTTTGCAGGCTGTCAAAAATAGTCCGTATCTTTCAGTAGTCATCCCGGCTTACAATGAGGAGGCAAGAATAACTGATACCCTCCTGCACGTTGTTGAATACCTTGATGCTCAGCCCTATACTTTTGAGGTCTTGGTAGTTGATGACGGCAGCACTGACAACACGCTTTCCGCTGTTCAAAAGTTTGCAGAAAGCAGGCCTTCTGTTAGAATTATTCACTACAAACCAAATCGCGGCAAGGGCTATGCTGTCCGAGTTGGTGTTCTTGCAGCCGAGGGTGAGTATGTTTTATTCGCGGATGCTGATTTAGCGACCCCAATAGAAGAACTGGGTGCTTTCTGGGAGCATATATCTGCAGGCGTTGACGTGGTAATTGCATCTCGGCCGCTGAAAGAATCTAGGCTGGTTCAACGCCAGCCATTCTACCGCGAGTGGGCAGGCCGAGCATTCAACCATGTTGTAAGAATATTTGCAGTTCGAGGCATTCATGACACTCAATGTGGATTCAAGCTTTTTCGCCGCGATGTCGCCAGGGAGGTGTTCTCACGCTGCACACTGGAAGGCTTCTCATTCGATATAGAGGTTCTCCACTTAGCGCAGCGGCTGGGTTATTTGATTGTAGAGGCTCCCGTTCGCTGGTACCACCGAGAGGGGTCAAAGGTTAGGCTCCTTCATGATGGCATGAAAATGATGGTGGATATAATTAGATTGCGATGGAGACATCGTCGGCTGAATCGGTGCTCGTGCAATGAAGACTGATGAGCTTGCTAAGATGCATGCTTTCGATAAAACGCATTGGTGGTTTCTTGGACGTCGCTATTTGCTACGTTCGATGCTCCCCATGCTTGGCCAGCCTGATGATCTAATCCTCGACGCTGGATGCGGCACGGGGCTTGCGGCAAGCGAGCTCAGCTCTCTTGGCAAGGTTGTCGCCATGGATGTTTGCGATGAAGTCTTCAAACTTAAAGAATGGAGGACGATTGGAGTTCCGTGTGTTGGTTCTGTCTTGGAAATCCCTTTCCGAGACTCCAGCTTTGATTTAGTCGTTGCGCTTGATGTATTGGAACACGTTGCTGACGATAACATGGCGATTCGCGAGCTCTACCGCGTGTGCAAACCCGGTGGGATTGCCCTAATAACAGTTCCCGCATACCAATGGCTTTGGAGTTCGCATGACGAAGCAATCGGCCATAAAAGGAGATACTCTGCTACATTGTTGGCTCGTTGTGTTACCAATGCCGGATTTGGTGTTCGAAAGCTTTCTTATGCTGTGTCTAGCGTTCTTGTGCTAGCAATTGCATTCAGGTTTGCACGTCGTATCATCGGTAAGCGGTCTAGGGAAAGCGATTTAGCTCCAACACCACATCTGATAAACAAAGTTTTGGCAATACTAATGGGCGCCGAAGCTTTTCTTCTCCGATATATAAGTCTGCCATTCGGCCTATCGGTTCTTGTGATTGCAGAGAAGCCACAGCAGATAGAGGTCGAATAGATGAGTTGGTGGGACGTTTTTCGAGTCGCTGTTGGTTTTCTGGCTCTCGGTATTATTACCTATGCTTGGGCTGTCGAACCAGTTCTTATTAAAATTACCCGACGTGAGA
Source organism: Armatimonadota bacterium (assembly GCA_023511795.1). Taxonomy (NCBI): domain Bacteria; kingdom Bacillati; phylum Armatimonadota; species Armatimonadota bacterium. Next base: position 15,494 of record JAIMAU010000008.1, read on the forward strand.
TTGAGATTCCTGCCCTCCCATCGGCACTCGCTGGCGTTAAGATTTGTCATCTCTCAGATTTGCACGTCGCAGGCTACGGGCGCATAGAACGTGCGCTGAGAAAGGTGCTCATGCAAATCGAAGCAGATATTTGCGTAATCACTGGTGACATAGTCGCCACTAGGGGTGGAATTCCGGTTCTAGCGAAGGTTTTGGAAGGGTTTTCGCCAAAGCACGGAATTTTTGGGGTGTTGGGGAATGGCGAGCATGATCCAACGATGCCTGGCGTCGAAACTGCTAAGGATTTGCGTAAGCTTGGCATACAAGTTCTTGTGAATGAGTCAGCTTCCATCTCAATTAATGGTTCGGAAGTTCAAATTGTCGGCGTAGATGATCCTTTCCTTGGGTTAGATGACGTCAAAGAAGCGTTCGCAGGTCTTGGGAAAGGCAGTCTGCGGATACTTCTCGCGCATTCGCCAGATGTTTTAAAGAGCTTGGGGGAGCATTCCGTAGACATAATTTTTGCGGGGCACACCCACGGCGGGCAAATTCGCGTGCCCTTTTTCGGCGTTGTCTGGACTCATTGCCGCTACAATTTACGCATTGCATCCGGGTACTTTGGGCCTGAGGCGATTTCTCTGAAAGTTGGCCGCAATCTCCAGACAAGAATTTACGTGAGCCGGGGTATATCAGGCAGTGGGATACGTGCAAGATTTCTATGTCGCCCGGAAGTGGCTATTCTTACGCTCAAGCCAGAGGCCTCCACATTAGCAAGTTAGTTTTTCAGCCAACAGCGTAAACTAGTAAATGTTCTAGTTTACAAAATGAGAAAAAACCTTCAAAATGGTTTTGATGGTATTGCAACCCTAGAAACATATTCGCCGTCAAATAAGTGAAGGTCTTAAGTCTAAGCGTTCACAAAGGAGGTGCATTAGTTAATATAACAGCATACGGTCAGAAAGGCAGGTGCGAGCAATGCTTGAGAAGCGTCGCGTGGACCTGATCTTTCCTCGGAGCGGCCAAATTATCCCCATTTACGTTCCCGAAGCGATGGTAGAATGGGTAGCAAGACGCAATATTCAAATTCTTTTTTCATTATATGGTAGAGACGCTCTGAGAGCTTGCAGGGACCACGTGCGTAATGTAATGTTGTTTCCTTCTTGAAATCATAGCCGATGGGCCCTCTGTTGGGATAAGATTTGAAGTTCTTTCCTAATGGAGGGCCTTTCGGCTTTTCTACCACTGCCTTTGACAAAGCCTTGTGCCTCCCTTATAATCGAATCAGACAGCTGTATTTCAAGTTTATGTTGGCCACTGGGAAAACGGATAAATGGAGGAATTTATGCAAAAATCACTTGCAGCATGCATGGCAGCAATTTTATTGGTAATCTTGCTTTGTTCGCAAGGTGCTGCTCAATACGAAGAACAGCCAAGCAAGATTAGTATTAAAGTTGGCATGTTTCGGCCTTCAAGTGAGAACCTGAGGGCGGGCGGCGGCTCATTATGGAAGTCTTTTGGCATTGATTATGTTCTTGCTTTCGATGAAATGTCTAAGCCGGTGACATATATAACTCTGGACCGAACGGCTCAAGACGATTATGCACTGACGGCGAGCATAATGCCCATAACATATACAAGGCTTTGGCGAACCGGAACATCCTCCTCAAAGCCGTTTTATTTTGGCGCAGGGGTTGGAATTAGTTTTTTGGATATAAAAGAATACCCCGTTCATCCTCCATTTGTGCCAGCCGACGAGAAAAAAACCTCATTTGTCATTAACGGCATAGTAGGATATGAATTCAGCGAAAGCTTTTTTGCTGAGCTTAGATATATGAAAGCCGGCAAGGTAGCCGATATTGACTTCAGCGGCATGACGCTTTACTTTGGTGTTAAGAATCTATTCTGATATTGCTCAGAGTGTTTCTTTATGAACCAGATCTTCCAGGGAGCGTCTAGGTGGCCGCTGAGGTTCCTCGGCAGCATAACCTATAGGAATCATGGCAACTGGTAGTATAGATGGTGGGGCTTTGACAACTTGCGCAACCGCTTTTGGGTCGAATGCCCCCACCCATACAGTAGCGAGTCCAAGGGCAGTCGCAGCTAGCTGGCAATATGCTGCTGCTATGGTAGCATCTTGGATGGAGTAAAGTTCTGCCCCACGTTTTCCATACTTGCTTGCTGATTGCATTGGATTTGCGCAGAAAACTAATGTTAGTGGCGCCTGTGCTAAAAATTCTTGCCCAAATGCCGCTTGAGCCAGTTCTGCTCGTCGTTGTGCTTCTTTTACCAGCACCACTTCATACGCCTGAAGATTGCCTGCAGATGGGGCGATGTTGATAGTTTCTAAGATTAGATTTAACTTATCATCTTCCACCTCACGAGTTTCGAACTTCCGTACAGACTTTCTTTCTTTTACTGCAACGAAGAATTCCATATTCTTGCCTCCTGCTGTTTGCTTTTTGCAAAATCTACTTTGCGAACAATTTTATGTCAATATCTTTCCCATCGCCAGTTTTGTTTTACTAGTTTTGGTCCGATAAGAACGAAAATTAGTAATACTATGCAATCCAAGACTTACCATCAAACTGTTCATTTTTATACCCTTCTAACACATGATATAGAACATGGGTCTCTAAGGTGTTTAAAAGAGCAACATAGCATCAATCGTGTTTTGAAGCGATACATGCAGCGTATAAGGCCAGTATTTAGATAAGTTGTGGCAGGGAAGTTTTTGAAAAATAAAAAGCCCCGATTGCTTCGGGGCTTTTGCGATTTTATGATATCTAAAAAATTGTTAGATGAGATATCATTTGCAATTTTGGTTATTATTTAGTCAGCACTACTCCCTTAAACTTGGGCTCAAGTTTTGAAATATCAACACCCATTTCGTTCAAAATAGTTGGTGCAATATCGCGCTGATGGCCATCCCTTTTTAGTGATTTTACGTTCGATGCGAGAAAAACATAAGGGGCATTGCTGTGGCTCGTCTTGCCTTCGTCGAACCCATGGTCAGCAGTTACAAAAATCATAGTCTTGTCATAAACGCCAAGGTCTTTTAGTTTCTTTACTATCTCACCCAACCACTTGTCGCAAGCGATTATTGCATCATTGTGCTCCTTCGAATTCTCACCGTGATTGTGGCCAGTATGATCAGGATCGCTGAAGTGGTAGAAAGCGAAGAATCGGCCTTTTCCATATTTGTCCAGATAGTTAATCATAAGAGGACCATTTACTTCGCACGTTCGGCTTTTTTCGCCATCCCAGATATCTATATTTTTGCTGACATGGAAAAATGGCTCGCCATCAGTATTTTGAATTATCGCATTTAATCTCTGTACTTGGGCTTTTCTCTTCTGTTGTGCTTGGGCGGCAGCATCAGGATCGGCTATACCAGTCTTGTTATTGGGCTTGTTCCGAGCTTTAATTTTTTCAAGTTGAGCCTTTGCTTGTGCGATTTGCTCGGGAGTGGATGGAGGGCATGAACCGATATGATGGGTCTTGCCTGTTACCATAATAGTAGCGATGTTGTCGTCACCAAACTGCTTTTCAAGGCGCTCAAATATGGATAGGCCTGCAGGTATGGCTTTGAACTTGGAGTTGCTCATTACGCCTGTGACATCGGGATCATAACCGGTGAGCATCTGTGTATGGCCCGCCTTGGTGTCGGTATTATGGCCACTTATGTCAATTTTGACCATATTACCCTCGGAGATTAGTTTAGCGAGGTTTGGCAGTTCATTTCGAGAAAAACACTCATTTAAGTGGTCTTTCTGCACGCCATCCCATGAGAACAGAATTGCATTTCTCTGGCTTGGCGGGGTTGCTGGGTTAAAGCAGAACCCAGGCAAGCACAAAGCGACAAGCAACAGGATAAGAAGCACAAAACGGGATTTCCTCAAGGTTTCCTCCTCCTCTTTCTTGATTTTTTACCAGCCCTTGTAGACGAATAAGCCAGTAAATTGTTCATACTTTCATTAAACGATATTCGTGAAAATCCTTCCGAATGACAATTGCATTTCAACAGTGTTGCGTATCCTAAATCCAAACGTCTTCGGGCTGTCTCAATTAAGCATTGAAAATTGGGTAAGAATACGTTGCATAAAGCTTATAAATGGAAAAAAGCGGCAAAGTGAAGTGCTTAGCTATCGTTGCTCATCCTGATGACGAGGCTATATGGATGGGCGGTACAATATTGAGACATCGTGACTGGGAGTGGCACATTCTTAGCTTGTGCCGGGCTGGTGATCCCGACCGTGAGCCTCGTTTTTGGCATGCGGCGCGGGAATTTGGTGCAAGAGCCGGGATATCCAATCTCGACGATAGCCCAGCCCTAGCAGAGCTATCGCAGGATTTGCTTGAAATAAAAGTTCGCATTAAGAGTTTTGCTTCTGAAGTTTACGATTTAATTTTTACACATGGCGAGAACGGCGAGTATGAGCGTCATATTCGCCATGAGCAGATTCATCGCGCTGTAAGCAACATGGTGGCTAAAGGCGAGCTCAAAGGGATTCTTACATGCTTTGCATACATTAATGGCTGGCCTGATATGTTGGCGCCAATTATTGTGCATCTTACCGAGGCAGAGCATGCCGCAAAACGCCGCATTATTCACGATATTTACGGCTTTGGCTCGGAAAGCTTTGAGTTCAAAGCTGCTGGGCCAATAGAAGCATTTCGATATTGCCAAGAGGAAGCTAATGAAAATCCTATTGCTCTATGAGTACCCACCACCTCCGGCTGGACTTGCTACGCAAGGGGATTTGCTTTACCGCGGTCTTCGTGAACTAGGCGCGGATTGTATGCCAGCGCCGAGGTCCGGCTCTCTGCAAAAGGAGTGGCTCTACAAATGCTATAGGCCAGATGTAGTTATAGGCGTTGGCTGGTGGGGACAATTGCCTGAGCTTGTGATGCATCCACAAAGATTTGGCATACAAGCGGTTCCATGGCTTGTAGCAGATGGGTGGGTTGCCAACTATCAGGATGTGTTGAATGCTTTACCCCTAATTCTTACTACAAGCAAATGGGTAGCCGAAACCTATACGAGAGACGGTGTTTTACCTGAGCGCATGGTTGTTCAACCAATTGGCTGTGACATAGACTCATTCCGGCCTCTTTCGAAGGATAATCAACATGTGAAGGCGGTTCGCGAGGTTCTAGGGGTCAGGGATGATGAGAAGCTGATACTTACAATTGGTGGTGATGGGGCTAGCAAAGGAAGTCAGGAAATGATGAGAGCACTTGCCAAGATTGATAATGAATATCCGAATTGGCGATATGTCTGCAAAGTTTGGTCCCAGGAGCGCACAGAAAGACAGACCAAGATTGACCTAGCTCTTGCTGAAGAGCTAGGTATACGACATAAAGTTCTTTATATTGATGGCGTTCTATCTCGCGAATTCATGCCCTATCTTTACAATGCCTGTGATATCTACGCCGGCCCGAGCCGCCAGGAAGGTTTCGGCATGCCACATGTAGAGGCCCAGGCGTGCGGAAAACCTGTGTTGAGTGTGAACGCAATGGGCATAAAAGAAACAGTAATCCATGGCGAGACCGGCTTCATGGCTAAAGTGGGAGAATGGATTTCAATTACAGAAGGGGAGGTTGGCCCCAAAGAAGGTTTTCCAGAGCAGCGAGTCATTAAGTTCACGAAGCCCAAACTGATCGCAGTGCGTGCAGATGTGGAAGATTTGGCAAAATATACCTTATGCCTCTTAGCCGATGATAATTTGCGTGAAGAGATGGGTGCAACTGCTAGGCAGCATGTGGAGAAAAACTTTGATTATCGGGATGTTGCAAAGCGAGTATTAAAGTTGGTCAGCACAAAGCTTTCCCTACCAATGGCGGCATGATTTATATTGTTGTTCTTTGACACCAGCTCTCGGTAATTGGAGGAAAACAAAATGCGTTTCCTGCTATCAGGGGATTGTTGAGCGGAGACGTACTTTGAAATAGTTATTGCGACTTTGCTATATCAATTTTTCATGGAATTTTACCTTGGGGTCATGGTGTTTAAGGCGGGTGTTTCAAAATGGCAAAATCAGATGCTATGAAAATCGAGAATGCTGAAGTTTTAATTGAGGAAGCATTTGACAAGGCGAAAATTGCACTTGACAAGTGTTCCACGCCAAATGGGATTTTTGCTTCTCCCACATACTACAATGCCGTTTATGCCCGCGATGCTCTAATCGCTTCTCTTGGAGGACTGGTCTCAGGCGAGGAGCGGTTTCTTCGTCAATGGTTGAAGACTATGGATACCCTAATGGATAGGCAGTCAACAAGCGGCCAGATACCTAATTGTGTAGATACGTTTATTCCGACGCGTCCAAGGCTTGTGGCTTTTGGGGCAGCCGATGCTTCACTCTGGTTTATCCTAACACTTGCTTATGCGGAGCGACTTTTTGAAACCGAATTCTCGGAATTTCACCAGGCGGCTGAGCGCGCGCTGGTTTGGCTGGAGTATCAGGATGCTCATGAGGAAGGCTTAATTGAACAGCAAGAGGCAACCGACTGGATGGATATCACTGCCAATCGTGGGCACGTTCTCTATACGAACGTTCTTTGGTTTGCGGTCTTGGAGTTGAGGCGCGATATTAAGAAAGCGCATCTTGTTCGTGAAGCAATAAATGGGTTTCTTTGGAGTGATGAGAAAGGTTATTTTCTTCCTTGGTCGTGGAAGCAAGAACGCGGAGAGTGGTTTGATACTACAGCAAACGCATTTGCCATAGCATTTGGCCTTGCAGATCCCGAGCAGACTGAAAGCATCCTCAATTACTTGTTCAAGCACCGACTGGATGAGCCTTATCCGGTTAGGGCAATTCATCCTCCAATTAAGCCAGGCGATAAAGATTGGCGCGATTATTATATAACCGAGCACGAGTTAAATAGGCCGAATCAGTATCATAATGGGGGTATATGGCCTTGGGTGGGTGGACTTTATGTTGCCGCTCTTGTTCGGGCAGGACATATGGAGCGAGCTAAAGAAACGCTTATTCGGTTGGCGATGGCAAACAAACTAGGCCGCGAACAAGAATGGGAGTTCAACGAATGGCTTCATGGTGTTACTGGCGAACCAAGAGGAGCGGCATACCAAGCATGGTCGGCTGGAATGTATTTGTATGCTTATTCATGTGTTAAAGAAGGTCACGAACCTGTCTTTTCAGTGCTCGAATCCAAGGAATGCCAGCTTTGGCATAATACAAACCTCGGCAACCAAAACTCATAACCTCAATTGCATCTTAATTGCAAACCCTGCAGGAATCTATTTAATCCTCATCGTATGCTTTTTGGGGAACTTTTTCTAGGAGAAAATTATGGGACTTCTTGAGTTGGAAAATTGGGAGAAATCTAGGGAGCGGTTTGAGGCGTGGTGGCATGGAGAGGTAATTGACCGCCCGTTGCTTCAGGTAATTGCTCCAAAAAAAGATGCGCCGAATGAACCTGTGCCCACATATTCTAGCCAGGAGGAAAAATGGCTTGACCCTGACTACCGAATTCGCCTTTTTGAATGGGAGTTGAGTCGAACCTATTTTGCCGGGGATGCTTTTCCTTATTTAGATACGCATATCGGTCCGGGGACGCTATCTCTCTACCTCGGCGCAAAACCCGTGTTTACCGACCGCACGGTGTGGTATCACAAGTGCATTGATGATGTCACTACTACTATAGTACCGACTTTCAATGAGAATAATCCATACTGGCAGGCTAGCCTCAGAATAGCTCAGGAAGGTGTGAAGCGGCTTGAGGGGCGTGCGCTGGTATCTTTTCCGGATTTGATTGAAAATTTAGATACGATTGCTTCGTTAATTGGTACTCGCGAGCTACTCACAGCTTTGGTTGATTGTCCGGAGAAGATTCATGAGTTCCAACGCGCAATTCTTCCACTGTATATTGAGTATCACAAAAAACTTTATGAAATTATTAGAGACGAGATTGGCGGTTCGTGTTTCTCTGCATTTCGGATTTATGGCAAAGGGCGAATTGCTAAACTTCAGTGTGATTTCAGTGCAATGATTTCTACTAAAATGTTTGAAGAGTTTGTTGCCCCATATTTATGCGAACAGTGCCGTCAGCTCGACCACACGGTTTATCATTGGGATGGTCCATGTGCACTTCAACATGAAGGCCCCTTGCTGGCAATAAAGGAGCTAGAAGCAATCCAATGGACGCCAGGGGCAGGACAGCCCGGATGTGGAGACCCTGTATGGTATACCCTCTATCACCGCATCCGTAAAGCTGGGAAGTCGCTCATGCTTCTAGGCGTCACACCATCAGAGGCACAGGCTCTTGTCGAAGAGTTCGGCCCTGAAGGCCTCGATTTGGTGGTGTTTGTTCCGAGCCAAGAGGAAGCAGACGAACTTGTTCGTCAGTCATTCAAATGGCGTAGGATTGCATAGTTTGCTTCATAGGAGCACCAGGGCGCCAGTAAAGTAGCTCCTCATTTTCGAAGTTTTCGTTAACTTAAAAGCGCATTTTGTAAGCCTTTTTGCACAGTACCCAGATGCTTGACGGACAAGTCTATGGAATAGAGTGAGTCAGAGGCTTGACAAAACTTTCAAGAAGTGATATACTTACGACAAAACGGCGATATTTCTGTGATTTAGAACCAGCTGGACGCAAAAATTAACTGAAAGTTGTGGAGTATGCGTAGGGCGCTCATTTAAGGCGGGGAGCTGCTACCCAACGGAAAGGAAACATCAATGGACAATGAAAACAGGTCGCCGGATGGTCAAGAAGAAGCGGTAATCGGGCTTACAAAACGCGAAATTGAGGTTCTGCAACTAGTTCTTGAGGGCAAGTCAAGTAAAGAAGTAGCCGCCATTCTCTGCTGTAGCAAGCGAACTGTTGACTTCCACCTTGCACGAATATACGATAAATTGAATGTTTCAAATAGGGTTCAGGCGATGCGCCGCTGTGCTGGGCTTGGCTTGATACCCATGGGCGGCAATGGTGGAAACGGACGTGAAGAAGTAGGCTGAAAAGCTTTTATATCTATTAAAACGCGCCTGCAGGTAAGATGTGGTAGGTTTTTGGGGTGAAATGTTGCTAATTTTCACCGGACTGAAGACAGAGAAAATTTCAGTCCGGTTTTTTATAGCTTGACTTGCCAATACATTTGAATTATTAAGAGTAGGAATTCAAACCTCTTTGAGTAATTTTATCCTGATGAGTGCTCTGGTAAACGTTTGCATAGTCGTTTATAACGGTGTATAACTTAATGAGCGAGAAAGATAATGGCTCGGGACAGGTTCACATCCGCAGTAACAGCAATAGTTGGCGCTTCGGTTATTAGCATTTTATATTGGTATAACAAGCAATCACCGGTAGATGAAAAATACCTAATAACAAATATTGGTGCATTGTTTTGGGTACCAATTTTGATTGTGATGCTCTTTTTGCGCCAAGAGCCATCTTTGTTTGGGTTTACGCCCGGAGATATTGGCCGTGGTATTCGCTATTCAATTATTCTTTTTGTAGTGGTATTGCCTTTCCTCATAATTGCGTCAAGGATGCATCAATTTCAATCATACTATCCGCTCCAGCCACGTATTGTTTATGATGCAGTGTATTTTGGTTACTTTGAGCTTGCATATGGGATGTACCTATTTTGCTGGGAATTTTTCTTCCGGGGATTTCTGCTTTTCGGTCTTTCTAGGACTATTGGTTTCTGGGCAGTGTTTGTGCAAGCCGCTACTTTTGGTATTATGCATATGGGGAAGCCTGCGCCTGAGGTGGCAGCTTCTTTTGTTGCTGGGGTGGCGCTTGGAGTAGTTGCCCTCAGGTCAAGATCGTTTTTACCGTGTTTCCTAGCCCACTGGGCTAGCGCAGTTCTTTTTGATGTGCTAATCATCATAGGTAAAAAAGGAAGCTTTTTCTAGCCAATAATTAAAGAGATAAGGAGGGGGGATGGGTTTGGCTCAAGTGAAAAATGCAAATTTAAAAACCAGCGTCGAAAATGTATCAGGAGTTCCGGTATTAAAAGTAGCTGGTGAAATAGACCTTTACACCTCGCCCGATTTTAAATCTGCTATCATTTCAACAATAGATTCGGGAGCAAAAGACATTATTATTGATCTTACAGATGTTAGCTATATGGACAGCGGTGGCTTTGGCGTACTTCTTGGAGCTGTTCGCAAAGTCAAGCCACTTGGTGGAAGCATAAATCTTGTGGGGTGCGGTGAAAATATCCGTCGAATATTGAGCATTACCCGGCTTGATACAATATTCAAGCTGTTTGCAAGCGTGGACGAAGCTGTAAAAGCGATAAAGGGTTAGTAGCTCCTTAGCAAGGCGATGGCTTTGCCAATTATCCTGTAGTCTTTGCCGCGAAGGGGTATTGGCTCATAAGCTGGGTTTGCGGGAAGGAGGGTAATTTCTCCGTTTTCGGAGCGCAAACGCTTTACTGTTGCCTCTTCGCCGATAAGCACAGCAACGAGGTCGCCATTTTCGGCAGTCTGTTGGGGACGAATAACTACTAGGTCACCTGGCATTATATGCTCCTCAATCATGCTATCTCCTTTGACCCTCAGGAGGAATGCATTTTCAGTATTCCTTAGCATTGCCCGCGGAACTGGTAGCTCCCCTTCGATGTTCTCAACAGCAAGCAATGGTTCTCCTGCTGCTATCGCTCCTATCAAAGGCAGGCGAATATATGCATCTTCTTCCTTTACTTTGGGTTGTCGTAAGATTGTGATGCTTCGAGATGTATGTTCCCGTCTGATATAACCCTTTCGTTCTAAAGCCTCTAAATGAATCGTTACACCTCTTAGGCTCTTAATACCGACTCCCGCACAAATCTCGCGTATGGATGGCGGATATCCATGTTTCTGAACATATCTAGTCAAAAAATTTAGGACAATTTTTTGCCGTTCGGTCAATTGCTTAGCCATCGTGCTGCTCCTTTATATCTTTGCTTCTCGATTTTTGTAAGTATATAGCAGACCAATGTCTACGTCAACGATAACTTGCCTTGACCCTATTTCGCCTGTAGTGTATTCTAGACTGGAAATTCCATTGGGCTTTTGAAATACTGGAAAACTCATTTTGGTGGAAGGCGAAGGTGAGAAAAGAGTTCGGTTTCACCTTCCACAAGCAAGCGTTCTGGTAAGGGGCAGGAGATAATTATGGATAAAATGGAGAGAATCCGCGAGCTGCGGGCAGAGGACAAAAAGCTAAAGGAGTATGGTTTACTCGACCCCCCATCGAGGGATGGAGGTTATACCCATCGCGATCGTTTTAGACGCACAATGCACTTCCAGGGGGTTGACCGCGTGCCAAATCATGAGTTTGGATATTGGAATGAAACTCTTAAGCGCTGGCATGACGAAGGACTCCCAAAGGAGGTTGATTCGAACGAGGCTGCGGACGTCTTCTTTGGCTTCGATCCAACTCTTTCTGTGCCGATGGATTACAGCTGGCGTCCACCCTTTGAGCATTTGGTTTTGGAGGAGACCGATAGATATCGAATAGTTCGCGGCGGTGATGGCATTAAGTGCATGGTCTATAAGGATGGTTCGTCAAGTATACCTCATTACATTGAGTTCCCTATAAAAGATAGGGAATCCTGGGAGGATATAAAGCGTCGTTTAAACCCAAACGACCCAGCACGTTATGCTTTCGATTGGGAAGGCATTGGGAAATCTTTTAAGGAGAGCAATGTCCCAGTTGGAATCGGAATAGGCTCGCTTTTTGGTTGGATTCGCAACTGGATGGGTTTCGAAGGCGTATCCCTGGCATGCTACGACGACCCTGAGCTTATTCAGGACATAATGGAGCACATAACCGTTTTGGTCACGACGCTTCTAGAGCATGCGCTACAATATGTGGAGCCAGATTTTGCACTTGGTTGGGAAGACATGGCATTCAATCATGGGCCGATTATCTCACCGCGGATGTTTAGGGAATGGATGACGCCTAGGTACAAGCGAATCACCGATTTGCTAAGGAAGCATGGAGTGGACGTTGTAATTGTAGATTGCGATGGGAACATTAACTCTTTGGTGGAGCACTGGCTGGAAGGTGGCGTAAATTGTATGTTTCCTTTAGAAATTAATTCCGGTTCCGATCCCGTTGCGCTCCGCGAGAAATTTGGTAAAAGGGTGCTTCTTGCCGGGGGTGTGGACAAAATTCAGCTTGCAAAAGGAAAGAAAGAGATCGAGCGGGAGTTGGAGCGGATTCGGAAGACCGTCGAGTCAGGTGGATATATTCCACACGTGGACCACAGATGCCCACCTGATGTATCATATGATAACTATCTTCACTATTTGAAAGTGAAGAAATACCTATTTGGGTTGTAAAATATTCTCAGCCCAGCGGATTATTTTGATGCGTGCAGTAAAATTTGCTCTGCTAATACTCACCTTTGTTGCTGTCGGCGTTGGCGGCTTCACGTTCGGCAACTGGCTACTTGATAGATGGGGTGGGGGCAGCAAAGCTGAGGAGATACGGTGGGTTGATGAATATCAAGGACTAGGCGAGCGTTCTGGTACAAGCACAGCTCTCAAGATTCAAGCTGAACCTAGTTCACTTACTGTTCGTGCTGGCCAGCCAATCCGCATAACCATTCGGCTAACAAACTACAGTCAGCGGCGGCTGACGCTAAATGCCTGGCTTGAGCCATATCCCGCCTACTTTCGGAGTAACCAATTCCCATTAAAAGTTTTTATTCTAAAATCAGGAAAGCCCATTCGATTCAAGGGTAATGCTACTATTCTTCCACCTCATACGAAATACGATTTCTTTTATCTGGAGCCAGGTGCAACCCGGAGTGTTAATATTAATTTGGCAAGTGGCTTCAGGGGTGGAAAATGGGATTTCTCTGAGCCGGGCGAGTATGAAGTTTATCTGTGGTATGAAACATATCTGACCGGGCGTTCGATTGGATTGGATGCTTGGACGGGCCGTACGAACGCTGTGTGTGTTAAAATAAGGATAATTGCTTCCTAAGCCGCGATTTGATGGTTGTAGTTTTTAATTTCCTTCTACTCATACGCCGAGGGCTGCCGATGGTAAAAATGGCAGCCCTCGTGTGTACTGCTTGCTCTGTATTAAAAGTGTTCGCTAGTTCAAATCAATAATTATTTGCCGGTTTCCTCTTGGTTTTCTTCGTCAGAATCGGACGAAGTACACTGCCAGTTGTCGCAGTCTAGGCGTGAGCAGTAAAACATCTTTTTTGTAGATCCGTCGGTGAAAAGCACGTCTGCTATGTGCGCATGCTTGCACCGTAAGCACATTATCGGATCGATGACATTTACTATTCTTAGTTCGGTATCAGGTCTAGTCACTTTTCACTCTCACATTCATTTGACTTCTGCAAGGCGGGCACTGCTTGGTTTGACGCCAGTTGCTGTTGGTCCTGGAATTTTTCTTATTCTCGTCAGAGCCTGACCCTCGGAAGTGCAGAATCTAAAAAGGTTTGCAATTGACTTCACTCTAAGCAGGCCGTCAATCTGATTATTTTCTGCAATTAAATTTAAGTTTCCATAGTGCGCTTGGAACACTCGAGCCATTTTTGCAAGTGGGCTCAAACTGTTCGCATTCTGCCATACTGCACGTTTGAGATTTATCATAACATGAAAATGTCCAGCGCGAATAAGTTTGTTTAAGATGTCTTCAAGCTTACTGAGGGTTTGCTTGTTGATGTCACCTACGAGATCCACGACGGGGACGCCGGCGTAGTTCCGCAGTGCGATGCTGAACTCAGAATTTGCCATCCAAACACCTCACCGGAGGAATCTCCCCTGCCTTCCTTGGCGGGGTTAAGAAATACCTGCATAACTATTATCGGCGAAGAAAGGGCAGATATTTAGGCGAAGTTGCAATTGAGGTTTGTTGTGAATATAAGACTAGATTTTTCTTTTGCCACCAACAAAAACCTTATCTATTTTGCAGTTCGGAATTTCGTTTTTCGGTATTGAGAATATGTCTTGATTTAGAACAACAAAATCAGCAAGCTTGCCTACTTCTATGGAGCCGAGGTTTGCTTCTTGAAACATGGCGTATGCTCCGCCGAGGGAATATAATGCAATTGTTTCTTCGACTGTTAGGCGTTCAAATTGCGAATGTTCGTCACGGCTAACTGCTCGATAGATTAGCTCAAAAACGTCGAGATTTTCAACAGGGCAGTCTGAGCCGAGCGATAGAGGAATCCCAACCTCAAGCATTGTTCGAAATGGATATGCCCATCGATAGCGCTCAGGACCAACGCGATTAATTGTCCAAAAGTCGGTTATTATAAATTGAGGCTGCACGGAAGCCAAAATATGGAGGTCTGCCATTCTGAAAACAAGGTCCTCATTCAACAGTGAAGCATGTTCAATTCGGTGTCGCCGAGTGCGGTTGTCTTCGCCGGTTTCAATGAGAACGGTTTCAATTGCGTTAACGGCTTGTTCAACAGCTCGGTCTCCAATTGCATGGATTGCCACTTGCCAGCCGGAATTGTGCACTTTGCGAACCATATCTGTAAGTTCTTCATCCGAATGCAGCAGGATGCCATTGTTTCCGGGGTCGTCGGCGAAATCTTCTTTGAGAGCTGCTGTTCTTGCGCCCATCGAGCCATCCGCAAAAATCTTGATTGCGCCCATTCGAAGCATTTCATCTCCATTGCCAGTCTTGAGACCTTCAGCAAGCAGCGAATCAAGCATTTCATAACTAGGTTGTACATAGAAACGTATAGGCAGTTGGCTCTGCCGGTTAATGTGGCGAAGGGCGTCAAGCTCGGTTTGGGAGCTAACTAAACAATGGACACTGGTTAATCCTGTGGCAAGAGCTTTCGCAGCAGCGAACTCGGCGGCCTCCACCATTTCCTTGAAAGTCGGCTGGGGCATTGCTTCCCAAACTGGGTTCATATCTTCTTCAGTGAGGAGCCCTGTATCCCTTGCCGAATCAGGAATTTTTTCCGGGCCTACAAGCTCTATCGCTTTGCTATTTACAACACACGCATGACCGCAAAGCCGTGAGATGAGCACCGGTTTGTTGAAATGGTCGAGCTCATGGCGAGTGGGAAACCTGCGTTCGGCGAGTATTTCTTGGTCGAATCCCCAGCCAAGTATCCACTCTCCACAGCGTTTCTCATCATGTGCCTGGAGCCGCTGGATTATCTCCTTAATCGATTTACATCCATTTAGGTCGGCACGTAAGAGTTTGTTTCTGCCGTAGTATAACAAGTGGACATGAGAATCTATTAGTCCCGGAATTACTGTTCGGCTTTCCAAATCTATCTGCTCAGTGTTTGAGCCTATGTAATCTTCAACTTCATCATCTGAGCCAACGTAGACAAAGCGTCCATTTCGAATAGCAACAGCTGAAGCCGGTACCGTTTGGGAAAGGATGAATACCTTGCCGTGTGTCAAAATTATGTCTGCTGTTTGACTCATTCTACTTGCCTTCTTCCATCATTTACAGGGGAGATTACCTTGCGCTTCTGTATATAGTTTATGAGAGCATCTACTGAAAGGGTGTCTAAGTATTTTGCTGACGTTACATCTGAGAAGTAGAGCCCAACAAGCCAGTCTATTGTTGCAATCGAATAAGTTGCGTTTTCATCGAGGGGCTTTCCATTAACAGTTGCTTCGACTATCTTGCGGTTGACAATTTTATATCGCATGCCAGAAACTCCCGGACTGATGGGGAATCTTTCGATTATTTGTTTGAGATGTGCTCCGGTTAGTTCCATAAGCACAAGTTTGTTGTGGAACGGTAGAACGGTTGCTACATCCCAAACTTTGATAGGGCCTTTTGCAAAGTTCCCTCGAACTCCGCCTACGCCATATATGGAAATCTGTGCTCCCGTTTCCTCACGTATGGCATCACACACTAAGTTTAAAACTGGGCCGCCCCCTCCTTTATCAACCATATCTGCTGTAGCCTCGCCAATTATTTTGTCGTATCGTTTAGAGATTGGAATATAATACCTTCGAATAACTTCGGCAGTTCTGTGATCTTCTGGTATATCGGAAGTAACGGGTATCAACTTGCCGTCCACGCTCATTAGGGTAAATGGACCGCTGTTTCTTCTAAGTCGAAGATCAAGTCTTCCTAGCTCGCCAGCCCATTGGTATGCTTGGACGATGACGGTGCCGCCCAGCGAGAATGCCTCTGCAGGTTTGTTGTGCTTGATGATTTTTGGGGTTGCTAATCGCGTATGTGAGTGTCCTCCAACAATTACGTCAATTTCTGGGACCATTCTCGCTAACTTTTCATCTTCGGCTTCTCCTAGGTGGCTCAGTACAACTACTATATCGGCTTTATTTTTCAGCTTTGGAACAAGATGCTTTGCTGTTTCATAAGGATCCTTTACTGCAAATCCTTCTTTTACTGCTTTGTAATCAACAATTTGTGGCGTTGTCAATCCAAGAAAGGCGATTCGCACTCCATTAAAATCATAAATCACATATTCGGGAAGTGCAGGTTCTAACGAGTCTTTCTTTAGAAGATTAGCGCATACTATGGGGAACTCAGCCAGTGCTAGATTGCGGTTGAATTGTTCGAGAGATTGGCCGAATTCGTGATTTCCGGTAACCATTACATCATATCCTGCGGCAGAGAGTGCGGCAAAGTCTGCTTCACCTTTATATTCGATTCCGAATGGCGTACCGTCGCAGATGTCGCCTGCGTCCACTAAAATTGCATTGCCACGCACCGAAGCTTCGATTTGGTTGGCTAGGGTGGCTACCCTTGCTAAACCACCGATATTTTTGGTAGCCATCATCTCTGCCACTGGGGCGCTTGACTTAAGTGCATCTGGGTAGCTGAAGGGAATAAGGTGGTCATGGATATCATTTGTGTGGAGAATAGTTACCAGGCGATACTCAGGCTGACACCATGCATTAGAGAAGAGCAAGAAAAAAGCTAGCCAAACAAGTAACAAATGAAGAGTAGCTCTTCTCACTTTTTGTAAACCTCCTCAGGATTGAAAATCCGCTCGGCAATCACGCTCAGAGTGTTTTCGTTTGCTATTTTTCTAAAGAAGCAACTTCGATATCCCTCATGACATGTCGCACCAATTTGATCCACTTTTATCAATAGGCAGTCCATATCACAGTCAACGTAGATTCCTTTTACAAATTGGAAGTGGCCTGATGTCTCACCTTTTACCCAATGCTTCTGGCGTGAGCGGCTCCAAAAGCAAACCTTTCCATCGCGGATGGTCCGTTGCACAGCTTCTCGGTCCATGAAGCCCATCATGAGAACGTCCCCGTTCTCCGCATCTTGGATAATTGCTGGAATTAGGCTATTTTCGTCAAACTTCAGCTGGTCAAGAATTTCCATTGTACCTCCATTATTAATGTATAAACTTCTTATTAACTTTATAAGCCGCCAAGGGGCAGAAATATGCACCCAGTTGAGCTGATTATATCATAGGTACCAACAATATGCGAGGCGGCAGAGGTTAAACTCCTATCTTTACGTCAAAAATGGTCGTTGGATTACTTGTTGCGTACTCCCATCTCTGCCAACACTTGCAAAAGAAGGTCTAACTGGTTGCTGGCAATAACATCTACGCCCATGGTAACCATTCGACGGATGTTTTCTTCATCGTCTACTGTCCAGGCTTCCATTAACATATTTGCGGCATGAGTAGCTTTAACAAGATCTGGGGTAATGGCAGTGTAATTTACGCCAAAAACCCAGCCGTTAACAGCTGCTGCTTCGTTGGCAAGTCGTACCGCTTCATCTCCTGAAATCTCCGTTTGGCTGCTGATTAGCGGGGAAAATCGAATCAAACAGTCGAGTTCTTTTAGGCGAAGTCCAATCTTGTGGTGGAATGAACATATCGCGGTGCGTTCAGACATGCCCCTTTGCTGTACTAAGGCAACGACGTCATCTTCCAAACTTTGCTCCTTTATCTCAATGATTGGTTGCGTTTCTCCCCATGGTAGGTTAAGAAACTCCTCCAGAGTCGGTAGCCGTTCTCCTGCATATTGGGCTCCAAACCAGCTTCCAGCGTCAAGCTGCCTAAGCTCCTCAAGGGTCATGTCGGCTACTCTACCGGTGCCGTTCGTTGTTCGGTCGACTGTGGCGTCGTGGATGATAATGATCTTGCCATCTTTAGTGCGGCGAACGTCACACTCAATTAGGTCAGGCTTAAGTTCAAGAGCCCTTTTGAAAGCAGCGAGTGTGTTCTCGGGTGCAATGGCTGAAAAACCTCTGTGTGCAATCGTCAAAACTTTTTGCATTTTATCGCCTCCTTGGTTTGATTATACCTTTAGTAGATTAAGATAGTCCATCAACTTGAATATAGTTTTTACCCCAATTTTTGAAAAAGTTTTTCTTAAAAAGCTTAAAAGGAGGATTTTAGACGGGCAGGAAATAAAGATATCAAAGCACACTCGCCGAGCCATATCCTACTTGCATCAAAGGCAAGTAGGATATATCTCATTATAACTAGCGTTGGCTCAATGATTGATTATCTAGGCTTTTCTTAAAAGATAGGCCATGATATAGGAATCGCAAGGTTCTTTTGACACTATACCCAGTTGGCTTTAGGGATTTAGCTTGTATACGACTTGCAAGAGCCAAGGAGACTCAAATGCATCGGAGTAAAAAGCAAGATAAGTGCGATGAACGAGTAAAAATCTAGCTATTTTAAGGTATAAGAGTCCACTTTGAGAGACTCTAAACCGGGCAGGAGGTGGTTAGTGGAGAGAACTGAATTATGTTTATTACCATCTTTTTTAACGAAGAAATTCAAGAAGGAGGCACTTAAGTGGTAAGAACGTTTAGGGTAGTTGTATTTGCCCTGGTGTTGCTCATGGTAGCAAGCACCGCATTTGCATACAGACTAATCTGTATTCCAACGGCCGAGACGTTGCCAGATGGAATGTACAGACTCGAGATTGCCGCTCCACTCAACGAAAGCGCGCCGGCTACTGCTCCGACCCATGACAAGTGGTTGCCGTGCTATAAGTTTGATGGGACGGTATTCAAGGGGTTTGAAATATCCGTCAACAGTGGTGGTACCCCTTCAGGCAATCTGAATCCACTTTCATGGAGAGCAAACAATACCCAGGTGAGTCTCTCATGGACCGTTGCCAGGGAAACAGAGGATATGCCTGGCTACGGAATGGGCGTGCTCAATTGGTATGATTCCGAGGACCATGTAAATCATGAAGAGTCTGCTTTTGCTGGCGTATACAAGACTGTACCAATTGGTCTAAAATACCCTGCCACGCTCCACCTGTTGGCGGGAACAAAGGTTCTCAATGGTGTATTTGGCGGATTTTTGCTTCCTTTGTCAAAAACCTTTGTCGTCGCTGCCGAATATTCTCCACGCGCTCTAATGACTCCTGGAAACACAGATGAGAACTTTGTCTGGGCACTTGGCTACAATCACAACGCACACTGGCGTTTCAAGTATGCAAACATTGGTGGTGACCATGCCTTAGGCATAGTGTACACTGGAAAATGGTTGCAGAAATAAAATAGATAGCTCAATGGCCCAGCCGGCAGAAACTTCTTTTTAGTCGGCCGGGCCATTTTTTTGTTTATAACTAGAAGCTTTGCATGTCAAAATGCTGGTTTTTTTGGGGCTCTTCTCCTCCAATAACCTTCCTCTTATTTAATCCACCTATACCCTGAGGAAAACTATTTCGTTTTGGCTAAAAACCTATTAGGTGAGGCTTAGATGGCAATTTTTGCAATATCAGATCTTCATCTTTCACTTTCAAAGCCAAAGCCAATGGATATCTTTGGACCAGCTTGGGCAGACCATGCTAATACAATTCGCACAAACTGGATAGCTTCAGTAAAAGATAAGGACATCGTGCTCATCCCAGGTGATATCTCATGGGCTATGAAGCTTCACGAAGCCATGCCGGACTTGAACTTTTTAGCCGACCTTCCAGGGACTAAAGTTCTTATCCGCGGGAATCATGATTACTGGTGGCAGAGGCGTGCGACCAACCGCATTCAAAAAGAAGTTAATAGAAATCTATTTTTCCTCCAGGGTACGTCAGTCGTTTTTGACAATGTCGGCATAACCGGGACACGCGGCTGGCGTGTGGATTGGGAGAGTAGAACTTATGAAAGGGAAAATAAGGAAAAAGATTTTGTTGAGAATAGTCAAGCAGCAAGGGCTGATCGTAAATTCGAAACTTCATCATCTGCCAACCACCAACAAACAGTCATTCGCCATCCTTCGGCAGGTGGTCGAGTGCCAATAACGGAACAGCAAAGCGAACGTATTCTCCGTCGAGAACTAAATTATCTTGAACACGGTTTGCTTTCCATTCCCGATACAGTAAGCCTCAAGATTGCAATGCTTCACTTTCCACCGTTTGATGAGCGCCTCCGCCCTAATGAGTTTGCAGAAATGCTATCGCACTACCATGTTGATATACTCGTGTATGGCCACGTTCATATTGGCTTAGGGGGATGGATAGATGGCGAAGTAGCTGGAGTGCGTTATTACATAGTCTCAGCCGATATATTAAATTTCGTTCCGAAGCTAATTGTACCGTAAATGCAAGTAGGGGTTTGATTGACCAAGGGTAGCGGTTATGGTATTATTTGAGGCGTTGCCCACCTTGTAAAACTTCAGCGTGACATGTGATAATGCAGCACCACCGAGATTGTTGCGATAACATATTCAAGCGTTTGTGTTCGGAATTTCCAGGCATTACGCTAGTAGCGTTAGGGCAGACTGTTTACTGGGATGAGCCAATGAAGGCGGTTCTTCGAAGCCTTCTGGACCAGTATTGCCCCAATGTGAAGATGCTTGTGGGAATTCATGATGCGGATTATTTTTCTAAAGTTCCACCGACTACTTCACTTTCAGATGGTTGGATGGTCCTTCCGCATAACGACGGAAGTACGCGGGACTTGTGGGTTGCTACAGGCGAGATTTCTAGACTTTTTGGCAGCGAGACAATTCCCACGCGCGAACTACTCACCCAGCATGGCGTTCAAATAGAAATAGCTGTTCGTAATAATCCTGGAGGGCGTCAGGCATTTATAGATAAAATAACTGAAGCTTGGGGATGGCGTGGGCTTGCATATGTGGGAAGCTCCGATGAGATTGCATGTTGTATTCCTTTGCAACAGGTACTTGACCCATTAATTAATTTGCTGCAATGGGGAGTCAATGGTAGTTTAGAACATCTTTCGGCTGAATATGCTTCAAGGGCTAGTGCTGTGGCGGAGAAGTTAATTGCAGATGTGCGGGATTATGCTAAATCCCATCCCGATGCTTCAATCACGGACATGTATCGTGACTTTCTGCCATCGTTTTATGAAAGGCTTTTACGAAAACCGCCCAAAAATCTTGAAACCACAACTTCTACGGAGCTTTTTAGGTTTAACGTCGAGACTTCGGAACTTCCCAGATTTAATCTGGTGCGAATGTTCTTGGATCCTCGAACCCGAAGCGCATGTCAAGAAGCTTATGACTCGGCAATCGAGGGTTCGGATATCTACACGCTGGATAAGTTTCCTGAAGGTGCTATACCCTTCGACCTTGTGATTCCACGTGTGGGCCGTGGCACGGTATGTCTGCGGGATGGCGAAGTCGTCATTGATACTCCCAAACCAATACACTTGGCTTATAAAGGTTCCCAGCTTACTCTTGAAAAGTTTTCTAAGCTTGTGGAGGAAAACCTTGGACCAAACAATGCACTAATTGGCAAGGCAGTGACTCTTGTCTTAATGATTGCAAGTGAGTTCATCTTTGTTTTGAATGAGGAAGCCTCAGCCTATGTTTGGCGGTGTGAGAAGATGGCCAGCCTTATGAAAGAGCGTGGTGTCAGTTTGCCATTCCATCCTATTTTGCGGTTGGACTATGGTGCATGGGATGCTGTTGGAGCTTCCAAAGTTACATTTAGATTGCCAGAACATCTTGCGGTAGCCTTTGGGTGTGAGGAAATTAACTCGGAGGACTTCGCAAAATCGTGGCGTGATGTAGTACTTGCTCAGAAAGATCTAATTCGGCAAATTAAGATAATTAATACTACTGAGGGCTTGCTTAATTTTCTTGCTGAGCATATAGGAGAGCCTTGGGATAAGAAGCTTCTAGAATACCGCAAAGCATACTCTGCCCTAAGGGAACTCTCGCAAAACACGGAACCGATAAAAAAAGAATCCATCCGACTCCGAGATCTCAGCCACCAGTTAAAACAGGAGGCTCAGAGGCTTGAAGTTAAGAAGGGTGAGCATTTTCGCAGTGCAATCAAGCCTCTGCAGGATAGACTCATTGAGCTTGATTTGCAGGGAATTACCGATGGTGAGGAAGTTGAACAAATTAAATCTTCTCTTCGCTTGGAGCAACAAAAGCGTGCCCAGTTGGATATGGAGATTGATCGTTTACACAAAGAAGGTGTCAAGGCACATGATAAGCATCTCGACCTAAAGCGGATGGTGAGGTCTTTGGAAAAAAGCAAAGAAGTAAGCGAAAATAGAGAGAAGCTGAAATCCATCGAATTAGAGGCTGAGTTAGCAAAGCTTAAATTGGTGCGCAACGCAATACTCACTTCTCGAGGCTTAAGCTATACGAACCATCGGCCATCAGCTTGGTGGCTCATGCTAGTTGACCCTGAAATGAAATGGTTTGACCGAATAGTCGAGTTGACAACCCTTCGCTTTGAGGAAATAGTAAATAGCAAGTCCTGATATACTAATTTATTCCTCTATATTAGACGTGGTATTTTAGAAGACGTGTGATTAAGGTTGGAATCTATGTATTAAGAAGGTTTTGCTAAACGAAAAGTATGCTGTTTTTGGAATAAAAGTAACCGTTTCAGCAAGAGTTGGTTCGCGGAGGGCAAACCCAATTGATTGAAATTCCGTTTGCAAAAGTCGAAGCTATCGGCAACCATTTTGTGCTCATAAATGCGCTTAACAAATTGGAACTCGACTGGTCGATGCTTGCAGTCCAAATGTGCCAAGCGCATTTTGGAGTCGGTGCGGATGGCTTGCTCGTGCTTGTGCCCTCTGCAAAGGCGAATTTTGGCTTCCGAATGTTCAACCCTGATGGCACAGAGGATATGTGTGGCAATGGCCTCAGGTGTTCAGCCGTTTATGTATACTCGAACGGCATATGTGGTAAGAACAAGCTGACATTTGAGACCATGAGCGGAATTAGCACAGCGGAGATAATCAAATGCGAGGACAACTCAGGCGACGTTAAGGTGAATATGGGAAAGCCTTCACTTCGAGCTGCTGATATTCCTATGAATGCCGATATCGATGAAGTGATAGATTTTCCGCTTGAGGTAGGCGGAAAGGTGTATTTAGTGACCTGTGTTTCTATTGGAACGCCGCATGCGGTAATTCAAGCACCGCTAGATTTTTTCTGGAAAGAATTGCCGGCTGTCAGCCGTGTAATCGAATCGCACCCAATTTTTCCAAAAAAGGTGAATGTTACATGGTGGTCTGTGAGTAAAGCAGGCGAGCTGAGAATAAGGACATGGGAGCGTGGTGTCGGTGCGACTCTAGGCTGTGGCACAGGTGCATGCTCGGCGCTTGTCGCTGCTAATGTTCATGGGGCTGTCGGCAAAAGTGCAAATGTTATATCACCTGGTGGTACTTTATATGTTGAATGGCTAGATCAAAGGGATATATATATTACTGGCCCTGCTAGGGTAGTTTTTGAGGGAGTTTGGGTAACCAACTGATTGTAATTTCGGCGTGTGAGTTTTAGCGAAACTTAGCCTTAAGAATTACCAACAAATAAGCCAATGAAAGCAAATGTTTAATATGGGAGGTTGAAATGAGGGAGAGCAAGCGCGAGAGGGTAATGGCTGCAGTAGAGGGACGTGAGAGCGACCGCGTGCCCGTAAGCTTTTGGTATCATTTTCACCTAGAACATCCCTCTGGTGCTCCTCTCGCAGAAGCCGAACTGGCATTCGCACGAAAATACGACCCTGACTTCCTTAAAGTAATGCATGACTTGAAGCTTGATTTGCCTGCCGGCATGACCTTGATAGAGAATCCAAAGGATTGGGCAAAGATCAAACCTTTACCTCCTAGAGAGGGAAATTTTGCACAGCAGCTTGAGGCTTTGAGATTAATCCGTCGCGAACTTGTTGTAGATATGCCAATTATTGATACGATATTTAACCCCTATGCTGCCGCAAACAAGCTGTGCGGCAAGCGGTTCTTGGAGCATTACTGCGCGAACCCGTCGGTAGTGCGCCATGCATTGGAAGCAATTGCAGTTTCACTTGCTGACTACTCGCTTGCATGGATAGAGGAGGGCGGCGATGGGATATTTTACGCTTTAGATGGTGCGCAGACTACGACGATGTCAGAAGATGAGTACCGTGAGATTTTTTTGCCATTTGACCGCTATATCCTTGAAACAGTGATGGAGAAAGGCACTTTCAACGTTCTCCATATTCACGGCACTGACATCATGTTCGATTTACTTCATACCCTTCCAAATCATGTGCTTAACTGGAGCAGTCAAACGACATATCCTAGTCTTAGGCAGGCAAGGGGAATCCACCAAGGCTGTATTGCCGGTGGAATAAACGAATTGGAAATATTAGGCAAGACGGCGGACGAAGTAATGGATGAATGCCGAAGTGCGGTTGCAGAAGCAGGTGCCGTTGGTTTTATCCTCACACCAGGATGCGCTATTCCTACAGAGACGCCGGAGGAAAACCTTTTTGCAATTCGGCAAGTTGTAGAGTAATGCCTACCTCTATCCAGGCTGAGCACTCGCCGATAATTGGAATATACTGAAATAGTCTCACATGGAGTGAAGGTTGATTCGTATACCAAAATCCGTTCTCCGTGATGTTGATTCTGCTTTCTCACGTGAATGGCTTGTCACAAATGGCATTGGTGGCTATGCTTCATCAACAGTAGCTTGGGCAAATACTCGACGATATCACGGTCTCCTCTTAGCCTCGTTCCCACCACCACTTGGCAGGCAAATGCTCTTCTCAAAAGTTGACGAAGAAATTGAAATCGATGGCCAATTTTATATGCTTGGCTGTAATGAATATCGCGATGGAACAATCTATCCTCAGGGGCACAAGCTCCTTGAAGGTTTTAGCCTTGAATTAGGCATCCCTACCGCCGAATATTGTGCCGGAGGATTAGTTCTTCGCAAGCGGATATGGATGGAGCATGGGCAGAATACCGTCTACATACTTTATGAGCTGCTTGAGTCTTCAAAGCCGATTATACTCAGAATTAAACCTTTCTGTGCGTTTAGAGGATACCACGAATGCCAAAGAGGCAAAGTTAGCTATTACTCAAAATGGGAAAATGGGGTTCTTACTGTTTGGTCGGCACGAGCACCTTACAAGCTCAAGTTGATTTGTGAAGGCGCTGAATTCAAACATCAGGAGGATTGGTACTGGGATTACCTTTACAGGCTTGAGCGTGCACGCGGCTTTGACTGTTTGGAAGATCTTTATATGCCGGGCTTGTTTACGATAGGGCTTTCCCCAGGTGAACGAGTTATCTTAACGGCAACGAGTGAGGAGGACCTTCCAATTGTTCAAGGTGCATTTGAGCGTGAAATGCAACGAAGGCGGTGTTTGGTTCGCGGCGAGAGGAGTAGTTTCCGACGGTATTTAATTCTAGCTGCTGACCAATTTATAGCAAAGCTTCCATCCGCGAATAGGAATTATCAAAGACATGCAATTATCGCTGGCTACCACTGGTTTACCGATTGGGGCCGCGACACCATGATCAGTCTACCTGGGCTTCTTCTCTCAACAGGGCGATTGGATGTTGCTAGGCAAATTTTGCTCGACTGCGCAGACTACCTTAACCAAGGTTTGCTTCCAAATAGATTTTCCGATGAGGGTGATGCTGAATATAACGCCGCTGATGCAACTCTATGGTTTTTTCAAGCAATCTACCGCTATATGGTTGCCTCAGGCGAAATGGAGATTATTCACCATTTGTTTCCATCCTTAAAACAGATAATAGAAAATCACGTTAAAGGGACTAAGTTTGGTATTAGAATGGACCCTAACGATTGCCTTCTTTTTGCAGGTGAAAGACAAAGTCAAGTTACATGGATGGATGCGCGCGTGAATGGCAAACCCGTCACGCCGCGTGTCGGAAAGCCTGTGGAGATCAATGCCCTTTGGTACAATGCGCTTTGTCTGATGGCATGCTGGGCTGGATATGTTGGAGAGTCTGCTCAAGAGTATGAATCACTTGCTTCTAAGTGCGCCTCAAGCTTTCAGAGTAAATTCTGGTGTGAAGGAAATTATCTATACGATGTAATTGATTGCTCGGGCAGAGCGGATGATTCACTTAGGCCAAATCAAATCATGGCTGTATCGTTGCCTTTTTCATCGCTAAATCCATATCAGCAGAAGTTGGTAGTGGATGTCGTAGAGCGAGAACTGCTCACGCCATATGGCCTTCGTACCTTGTCTCCTAGGAACCCAAAATATTGTGGCGCTTACTCGGGCGGCCCTTTTGAACGGGATAGTGCATACCATCAAGGAACTGTCTGGCCTTGGCTTCTAGGTCAGTTTGCTGACGCTCATTATCGTGTATATCAGAATCGCAACCGAGTAAGGGAACTTCTTCAACCATTTGAAGAACATCTCGGTGAGGCGGGTATTGGAACCATTAGCGAACTTTTTGATGGCGATCCTCCACATAACCCTGGCGGATGTATAGCGCAGGCTTGGAGCGTTGGAGAAATCCTCAGGATTCTCACAAATCTTCGAAAGATAGAATAAACTTTCGAAGTTTTGTGGCTTTGTGTTTCATTCGCTCATGCGTAGGGTATAGGCGGATTAGTAGCACTCCTGGAGGAAATTTGAAGATGGCGAAGAAGCGTCAGCAGACCGGCAAAAAGGGTGGCTCTGTTATTGACGAAGAGCTGAAGGACCCTGCACCAAAAAACAAACCGACCAAGCATAAGAAGACTAGCAAGGGCAAGCATAAGAAGTAAGTTTCCTCGAAGATTGCTAAACTTTTCCTTGCAATGCTGGTACTTTTGCGTTTCGGAAGCATGCTTGCTATGCAATTTGGCTATCCCCTAAATAAACGTTGACTAGCAGATATTCCTACACTATACTTTAAAATACCAACCCACCCGTTCGGCGACTCCTCTTCTCTTGAAATAACTTTGCCGAAGCGGTGTTCCTTTTCGCATCTATGTCTTCAGGAGGATAGCCCTGCATATGGAGAAAACTCTTGGCATGCGGCGGGAATATCTGGTCGCTTTGGTTCTAGTGCTTATAACCCTTGTGCTTTTTAGCCGGGTATTGGGTTATCAGTTTGTGTATGACGATAAGCAGTATATTCAGGACAATCATCAGGTACGAGATGGTCTTTCTTTTAAGGGTATCGGATGGGCTTTTACCTCGATGTATGCTTTCAACTGGCATCCTTTGACTTGGCTTTCGCACATGCTTGACTGCGCACTATTTGGTCAGAAAGCTGGTTTGCACCATTTAATCAATCTGTTTTTTCATGCAGCCAATGTTTTTCTACTTTTCTTTGTGCTAATGCAGCTGACGGCATCAATGTGGCGTAGTGCGTTTGTTGCAGCATTGTTCGCCGTACACCCGCTTCATGTGGAATCAGTAGCTTGGGTAGCGGAACGAAAGGACATGCTCAGCACATTTTTTATGCTGCTTACCATTTGGGCATACAATCAATATGTTAATGCGCCGGATAGAAAAAAATATGCCTCTATAGTAGGTTTCTTTTTGTTAGGGTTGCTTTCAAAGCCGATGTTGGTGACTTTACCATTCGTTTTGCTTCTTCTAGACTATTGGCCTCTTGGAAGAATTGACTTCACTTATTATTCGTTGCTGAAAGACCCTTTGGGTAGAAGCAAAAGCAAAAGGTTGTTGTGGGAGAAGATTCCCTTGTTTGGTCTGTCCTTATTTTCTTGCATTATCACCTATATTGCTCAACAACATGGTGGTGCTGTTGGTTCTTTGGAACAATTTCCGTTTTCTGCTCGAATTGGCAATGCAATGTTAGCATACGTTGGTTACATTGCTAAGATGATTATTCCATATAAGTTGAGTATATTCTATCCGCATCCTGGGCTAAATCTCCAAATTTGGAAGGTAGTAGCGGCGACTTTGTTCCTTGTCATAATTACTGCTTTTGTTATCAAAGCTGCCCCAAACCGTCGCTATCTTGTGGTGGGTTGGTTTTGGTATCTTGGCACGCTAGTTCCTGTTCTCGGTTTAGTCCAGGTCGGCATGCAGGCGATGGCTGATAGATATACGTATATTACGCTGATAGGTCTCTTCATAATAATCGCTTGGGGAGTGCCGGATTTGGTTGAGTGCCTGGGAAAGAGATATGGGATGAAAGGACGAGGACGTGGAGATAATGAATGCCAAGCAGGAGTCATTGCTTCTGGCGAGGTATCAACCATTACCCATTCTCAAGTTTTGCCATTTTGTGCTTGCGTCATTATTTTATCCCTTATGGTGTGTACATGGCGGCAATTATCCTACTGGAAAGATAATTTCACACTATTTGGGCGTGCAGTTGAGACTACTGGCGGCAATTACTTAATGGAGAATAACTTGGGCTTCTTCCTTATGGAGGCAGGAAGGCATGATGAAGCGATAAAGCACTTCCGAGCTGCTTTGAGGGATAATCCACGATATGCTGAGGCCCACGTAAATATTGGCAACATTCTATCCGAACAGGGCAAAACAGAGGAGGCTCTGCGCGAATATCAAGCGGCACTTAAGGTAAGACCTGGGTTTGCACCAGCGCTGAATAATATTGCGGGAATACTCGAGCAAAAAGGTCAAATAATTGAGGCGATGCACAAATATGAGGAAGCAGTAAAAGCTGATCCGAGTTCAGCGACATCCCATCTAAATTTTGGGCGTTTGTTAATTCTTGTTGGAAGACCGGATGATGCAATTCGAGAGCTAACCGAAGCCGTCCGCCTTGATCCCAAGCTTGAGCTCGCCCATTACAACCTAGCGCGTTTGCTGGTTGAGAGGGGACAATTGCAAGATGCACTTCCACATCTTGAAGAAGTTGTGCGTCTTAACCCTACTAATGCGGAGGCACATCTCGACTTGGGTGCTGTATTGGTGGATATGCAGAGGATTGATGAGGGGATTGCCCATTATATTGAGGTAATTAAGCTCAAGCCGAATTTTCCACCAGTTCATAATAATCTAGCAGTTGCATACTTCTTTAAAGGTCAATATGCAGCCGCCTGGGAAGAAGTTAAGTTATGTCGGAAGTATGGCATGACGCCACATCCGGAGTTTATTAAGGCACTCTCTTCAAAAATGCCCGAGCCTTAATTGATGAATTGCTGCCATGGAAAAACCTTTTGACAAACGCTTACCCTATTTAATTGGAACTGCGCTAGTTCTAATTACCTTTGCAGTTTTTTGGCAAGTACTTACAAGCGACTTTCTCAATTATGATGACGATTACTTTGTGACCGACAACCACCACGTCCAATTGGGGTTAAAGTGGCAAAGCATTAAGTGGGCTCTTACAACTTTATATCAATGCTTTTGGCATCCACTGGTGTGGCTTTCTTACCTGATAGATAGACAAATCTTTGGGCCTGGGCCGTTCGGTTTCCATTTAGTGAACTTGTTGTTGCATCTCGCCAACGTTTTTCTGCTTTTTATAGTAATGGATAGATTTATGCGCTCGATTTGGAAGAGTGCCTTCGTGGCGGCGTTATTTGGAATACATCCGCTACATGTCGAGTCTGTTGCCTGGATTTCGGAAAGAAAAGATGTGCTCAGCACCCTTTTCTGGATTCTTACCATGTGGGCTTACCTTTTCTATGTCGAGAAACCAGGCGTGAAGCGATACCTATTGGTGCTGGTGCTTTTCTTTTTCGGATTGACAGCAAAATCAATGCTAATGACGCTTCCAATTGTCTTGCTTCTTTTCGATTATTGGCCGCTACATCGCACAAACCTTGCCTGGCATTCTTTGCAAAGCTTTTTCGAAAGGAAAAATAAGAATCTCGTACTTGAGAAACTACCTCTTTTGGTGCTCTCGATAGCATTTGGAGTCATAAGCATTATTGCTCAAAGAAAAGGTGGGGCCATGAGCACCTTGATCGATGTGCCACTTTGGAGCCGCATTGGAAATGCTTTCTTGTCTTATGCGAAGTATATTCTGAAGATGTTTTGGCCCAGGGGATTAGCAGCCTTTTATCCGCACCCAGGTCATGAGCTTCCAATTTGGCAAGCTATTGCATCGGTGCTGGTGCTAGCGGGTATCACGGTGATGGCTTTTCGCATTGCCGCAAAGCGCCCGTATTTTGTAGTTGGATGGCTTTGGTATGTAATTACTTTAATACCAGTAATAGGGATTATTCAAGTTGGTTCATTTGGAATGGCGGACCGTTTTACCTATGTGCCGCTGATTGGCTTGTTCATAATAGTTGCATGGGGATTGCCAGACCTAATTGCGCTTGGGCGAGTAAATGAAAAGGAGGCGGAAAACCTAGGCGCTGAATCTTATTTATCATCTTTCCCCTCTGTTCTTCCGCTGGTTTCGTGCATTTCTATCACTGCTTTAAGTATATGCACTTGGTTCCAAGTGGGATATTGGAAAAACTCTAAGACTCTCTTTACGCATACTCTTGCTGTAACGAGAAATAACTTCGCCGGTCATCTCAATCTGGGTATCGCACTCGAAGTTAGCGGCAACGTCAACGATGCCATCAGGCATTATTACAGAGCACTGGAGATAAACCCACTGAGCGATAAGGTGTACAACAATCTCGGAGTCGCACTGGAGAAGCAAGGGCGTTTCCAGGAAGCGATAGAGTGCTTGCAAAAAGCGGTAGAACTCAAGCCAAACAGCCCAGATGCCCATGGGAACTTGGCGATGATGCTTGCAGATGCCAAAAGGTTTGATGAGGCTGTCTATCATTGCGAAGAACTGCTTCGCCTAGCTCCGTATGATCCGGTTGCACATTGGCTAAGAGGTAGATTGCACGCGGCAATGGGCAATCCTGCCGCCGCAGAAGCGGAGTTTCGCCAATCTCTGAGACTTCAGCCTAATTTTGCTGACGGACATTTCCACTTGGGATTGGTTCTTAAGTCAATGGGACGCGATGCCGAAGCGGAGGCGGAATATCGTGAGACAATTCGCTTAAACCCCAATCATTCGGCAGCTCACAATAATTTGGGGAATATGCTTTTCAGCCGCCATGACTACGAAGGAGCAATAGACGAATACCGCCAGGCAGTCGAGGCTAATCCACAGAACCAACAGGCGCAGAATAATCTTGCTGCGGCTTTCTTATACTCAGGCAATTACCTTGAAGCTTGGCGTCAAGTACAGCAATGCAAGGAACGCGGAATCCCTGTTCATCCTGCAATTATCCGTGATCTCTCTGCAAAAATGGGCGAACCGAAATAGAGATGCTTTTAATCAGCCGTCCTCTCCAAATTCCAATCCTTGTTGCACTTAGGCTCAAAGGGCAGTATACTTGGCTTTGGAATAATTTCTGCATTCAGTAACGGCGCTACTTAAGTTCACAGCGATTTTCTTTGCGAATGAAAGAAAATTTCTTGGTTAGCCAATCTAAGCTTTGGATTTGCTTGTTTCTTGCCACCGCCATAATTATTGTGTTCGGTCGTGCGGTTGGTCATAATTTTACCAACTATGATGACAACCGTTATGTTACCGAGAATGGCATGGTTTTGGCAGGATTGACTTGGCGAGGGGTCGCCTGGGCATTTGCGAGTACTCATGCGGCTAACTGGCATCCTCTAACTTGGATTTCTCATATGTTTGACGTCCAATTGTTTGGACTGAAAGCGGGTGGGCACCATTTCACTAGCATCGTTCTCCATACTATTGCTACCATTCTCTTGTTTCTTGCCTTTACGCGAATGACGGGTTTTATTTGGAGAAGCGCTTTTGTGGCGTTGCTTTTTGGTATCCATCCTCTTCATGTAGAATCAGTAGTGTGGGTTGCTGAACGCAAGGATGTTCTTGCCGCTGTTTTTGGTATTTTGGCGTTGCTAGCATATATTCGATATGTCCAACGCCCTAAAATTGTCACCTACCTCTGGGTTGTAGTATTTTTTGCTATGGGACTTCTTGCCAAGCCTATGCTTGTTACTTTGCCCTTTGTATTTCTTCTTCTCGATTTTTGGCCTCTCGGTCGCACTCGCCTTTGTCATTGTTCGTTAGTTGCTTCAACCACGAGTAAAATTAAAACCCTAGTTTCAGAGAAGTTGCCGTTATTTGTTTTCTCCGCTCTAGTATGTACGGTAACATACATCGTACAGCAAAAAGGCGGGGCTGTGACCTCAACGGAGCAATTTCCACTTGGCATAAGGATTGAGAATACATTAGTTGCATATGTCGCCTATATCGGTAAAATGATTTGGCCGCAGAAGCTGGCTGTCTTCTATCCGCATCCAGTCGCCATGTTGCCAATATGGCAGGTCATAGGGGCTGGTATATTTCTAGCAGCTGTGACTTCAATTGTAATCGTTGCATCACGGAGCAAGCCATATTTGGCAACTGGGTGGTTTTGGTATCTTGGTACGCTTGTTCCCGTAATAGGCATTGTGCAGGTTGGGGCACAAGCGATGGCTGACCGATACACATATATTCCGCTAATAGGGCTTTTTGTGATAATTGCATGGGGAATTCCTGACCTTATTAAATGCACAGTGGTTAATAGAGAAGCTGACGAAAAGAAGAAAAGGGGTTTGACATTAATTTCATTTCGGCTTTCCTCGATTTTGCCATTTGCGGCAGGCTTAGTTGTTTTTTCGTTTACAACATGCGCTTATATTCAGGTTGGTTATTGGAGGGACAGCGTTTCTCTATTCACCCATGCCCTGGCCAGCACGTCAAACAATGCTTTAGCGCATAATAATCTTGGCTTGGCACTGGCTGATAAAGGCGATATTAGTACGGCAATTCGACATTATAGACGAGCACTCGAGATTAAGCCAGATTTTCCTTTGGCGCACAATAATATTGGCCTTGCGCTTGTAGACATGAAGCGCTTTGATGAAGCAGTATCACATTTTAAGGAAGCACTAAAAAGTGAACCTCGTTCGGCAGTATTTAGGAACAATTATGGGACGGCTTTGGTAGGGCAAGGCAACCCAAGAGAAGCAATTGAGCAGTTCAAAGAGGCTTTGAGAATTAATCCAGACTATGCAGCTGCTCATACGAATATGGGTCTAGCTTTTGCAAAACTGGGCGAATTTGATAGGGCAATTTTGGAATATGAGAAGTCTTTAAAACTCAATCCGAGAGATGTACGGACTATCATAAATCTCGGTGTTGCCTTTGCAATGCTAGGCAAATTTGATAAGGCGATTGAAGTGTATCAAAGGGCGCTGGCTTTGAACCCTGAGTCTGCAGATATTCACAATAACCTTGGGCTTGCTTATGCTTCCCAGGGGAAAATTGATGAAGCATTAGAACATTATGAAGAGGCAATACGCATACAGCCCAGTCTTGGCCAGGCGCACTATAATATTGCAGTTGTTCTTGCAATGAAGGGGCGATATGCGGAAGCATGGCGAGAAGTTCATCTAAGCACACGGTATGGTTATGCTGTAAATCCTGCATTTGTGCAGGCGCTATCACAGCGAATGGCTAATCCTTGGCCAGCCGAATGAGGAATAAATATGTTTTACACAGGCAAGGGGATTGTCCGCTATGCGTAAGGCTAAGAAGACAAAGCCAAGGTACTTTCCAACATGGCTATTGGTAACTTTGGTTACGATTGCTGTCTTTTCTCCAGTTGTCACCTACAAGTTTGTTACCTGGGATGACAACGTTAACATATACGATAATCCAAATTTTAAACCAGTAACATTTCAAAATATACTTGGCTTCTGGCAGAAGCCATTCGAGCATTTGTATATCCCCCTGACGTACACCATATGGGCACTTCAGGCAGTCGTTGCCTATGTTCCCGGAAGGAGGGGGGCGGAAGCATTCAATCCCCATGTATTCCATGCGTGTAATCTCTTTCTGCATGTTCTTAGCGTTCTAGTTGTTTTTATTTTGCTGAAAATGCTTTTGGCTACGGCAAGTTCTAACATCAGCCGCTCTCCTTTTTCAAGAAAGGGTGTAAAAATTCAAAAAGAAATGCAGCCCCGGAGAGCCGAAGGTTTAAATTTTCTGCATGCAGAGTTAGCGGCGGTACTTGGAGCGCTTTTCTTTGCCCTTCACCCAATGCAAGTCGAATCCGTTGCGTGGGTCACCGGAATGAAAGATGTGCTTTGTGGACTTCTTTCATTGGCAGCGGTGTGGCAATATCTCCTTTACGTAAAGATTGCAGGCGAGCCTGGAATTGGAAGAAAGGCATTTGTTCATTATGCACTAGCGGTGTTGTTTTATATCCTTGCTCTTCTCACCAAGCCAAGCGCTGTAATTGTGCCGTTCGTGGCGTTGGTGTTCGCTTGGGGGGAGATGGGACGCTCGTTGAGGCAGACCACTTGTGATTTGCTGCCCTTAGTTGTGATTGCTGTTCCTTGGGCAATAATGACCAGCATCATACAAGGGAGCGACCATACTGCATATATCACTCCAATTTGGAAGCGGCCATTTATTGTGGGAGATACGCTCACGTTTTATCTTTACAAGCTTATTGTTCCCATTTCTTTAGGCGTAGATTATGGGCGAAGGCCCGAGGTTGTATTGGAACATTGGTGGGCTTATGTTGCATGGGTTGTTCCTGTTGGCTTGGGTGTTCTAATATGGCGTTTGAAAGAACGAAAATTGTGGTCGGCGGCGGCAGTGTTTGCCATCGGTATTCTCCCTGTGTCTGGGGTCATTCCTTTCGCCTTCCAAACCTATTCAACAGTTGCCGACCGATATGTGTATTTCTCGATGCTTGGCCCTGCACTTGCGCTTGCATGGTTTGCAAGCATTCGGCCAATGAAAAATGTAAAGGCTGGTTTGGTTACCCTGCTTGTGGTTCTCGGCACGCTTACAATTTTTCAAAGTCGGTACTGGGCTAATACCTCACTGCTTTTTCAGCATGCGGTTGAGGTTAACCCACGAAGTTCGGCAGCCTACTATAATCTCGGTCTTGAATATGCCGAACAAGATGAGCTTGAAAAAGCTATTCAGCTATTTAGAAAAGCTTTAGAAATCAAGCCCGATTACGACAAAGCACACAACAATCTTGGTGTTTCATTGGCTGGCCAGGGCAAGCTAGATGAAGCTGCCGCCCATCTTACAGAAGCTATCAAAATCACGCCCAACTATGCAAAGGCACACTACAATCTTGGTGTTGTGCTGGAGGCACAAGGTAAGGAAGTTGAGGCCGTAGAACATTTTAAGAAGGCTGTTAGGATACTTCCTGATTATCTGGAGGCATATAAAGCTTTAGGAAAGACCCTTGTGCGTCTAGGGGAGATGGAAGAAGCCGTGATGTATTTCTCGAAGGCGGTTCGCATAAATCCGAATGATCCAGACGTCCAGATGGGTTTGGGAATGTCTCTTGGAAATATCGGTAGGTTGAACGAGGCTATTGAACATTTGCGCAAGGCTTCGGAGCTTAAACCCGGCGACGCTGAGATTCATAACAACCTGGCGGTTGCGCTTTATATTAAGGGCGACTACCAGGGCGCATGGGACCAAATAACTTTGAGCAGGAACTGCGGTGGAAATCCGAATCCTCAATTCATTGCTGAGGTAGCTCGTAAACTAAAAAGATAAGCGCTTTCTCATCCATCATGGTTCGCGGTGCTGTAGGTAATCGAGAAAAGCAAAGACTGGTTTATATTGTTGGCGTTATCCTGTTGACGGTAACCATCACTGTCTTTTTGCCTGTCCTTCGCTGTGGGTTCCTAAACTACGATGATGAGATATATATAACGGATAACCCCAATGTACAGGCTGGTCTTACATTTAAGGGAATAAAGTGGGCATTCACTTCAATACGAGCAGGCAATTGGCACCCTCTGACCTGGATATCGCATATGCTCGACTGCCAAGTTTATGGGTTGAATCCAGCGGGACATCACTTTACGAACCTCGTAATCCACAGCGCTAATGTATTGCTTTTATTCTTGCTTTTATTTAAAATAACAGGCTTTGTATGGAGGAGTGCTTTTGTAGCCGCCTTGTTCGCGATGCATCCTCTCCATGTTGAATCTGTGGCTTGGATTGCAGAGCGAAAGGATGTACTCAGCACACTTTTTGGGATACTTACGATGTGGGCATATGTTCAATATGTCAAGTCACCGCGAATTACAACTTATATTTTTGTAGTAATCTTTTTTGTCTTAGGTCTTATGTCCAAGCCAATGCTCGTGACTCTTCCCTTCTTGTTATTGCTTTTTGATTATTGGCCTCTTGGCAGGTTTACTTTTGATGGTAGTTCATTTCGAGTGGCTACCTCTGGTAAGTTCAAAAAATTATTGGTGGAAAAATTACCCTTATTCGGGCTATCCCTATTGTCGTGTGCGATAACCTATTTTGCCCAAAGTGCAGGAGGAGCCGTCGCTTCATTCGAACGCATGACGCTGGGGGTTCGGGCTGCAAATGCTTTGGTAGCATATACATGCTACATGCTCAAGATGCTTTATCCGGTAAAGCTGGCAGTGCTATACCCTCATCCTGGGAGCACCTTGCCGATATGGAATTGGCTTGGCTCGGCATTGCTCTTGGTTGCCTTTACCCTGTTGGTAGTCAGAGGTTCAAGAAACAAACCATATTTAGCAGTAGGCTGGCTTTGGTATATAGGCACGATGGTTCCGGTAATTGGCCTCGTTCAAATTGGCATCCAAGCCATGGCAGATAGGTATACGTATGTTCCACTAATCGGGCTCTTCATAATAATTGCGTGGGGTACTCCCGATTTGATTCAATGTTTGCTAAAGGCTCGTTCCTCAAAAGAAAAAGCTTCCATTTACTCTCACTCACTATTAATAGTTCCTGCGGTTGTTATTCTTGTTGTTCTTACTTGGGGTGCTCGAGTTCAAATTGGATATTGGAAGGACAGCATTACTTTATTTCGACGAGCGCTTGCAGTAACGAAAGGCAATTACCTAGCACACCAAAACCTAGGTGTGGCATTGTTCCACCAAGGCAAGCTCGATGCCGCTGCCAATGAGTTCCGTGCCGCGCTGAAGTTAAAGCCATCTTATGCGCCCGCACACAATGGCCTTGGTGCAGTCCTTATGTGCCAAGGTAGGTATAACAAGGCAGTTGAGCACTTCAGTACTGCTATTAGATTGGACCCTCGCCTCGAGGATGCGAGGAATAACATGGCTTTCATCATGGAGAAGTGGGGCAGAAATGACGAGGCAATTGCTAACTATGAGGCAGTTTTACGGATAAATCCTGACGATGCTGATGCTCATAACAATCTCGGCTTGGTATTAGCGAAATTGGGGCATTTTGACAAAGCAGCAGCCCATTTCTCCAACGCACTAAAACTTAAACCCAACGATGCAGAAATTCATTGCAATCTTGGCTCAGCCTTCGTTAAGCTTGGGCGGTTTGATGAAGCAGTTAGGCATCTCAGTGTTGCTGTAAAGATTAACCCGCAATTAATTGAGGCGCACTATAACTTGGGGAATGCCATGGTATCGCTGGGGGAACTTGATAAGGCTATCGAAGAATACAGAAATGTATTGCGAATAAGGCCAAACCATATCCCGGCAAGAAATAACATAGCGGCAGTGTTGTATCTTCAGGGAAAATATTCCGAGGCATGGAAAGAAGTTCAGAAATGTCAAAGTTATGGTGGCACTCCAAATTTTGAATTAATCCGTTTGCTGTCAAGTAAGACACCTCGCCCTCGTTAGATTCGTTTGACGTTTTAGTAGGTCTGGGAAATGCTGCAAATTGGCATGGAATTTGCAAAAGACTTAATTTGGAAGAGGAAGCCTCAAGCAAGGAGGTAGAGTATAGTGAAAGTTCTGGCTACTTTTCTGGCATTAATTATAATTATGTGCTTTGTGGAGACTGCCCAAGCTTTTAGCAACTG
Organism: Armatimonadota bacterium; assembly: GCA_023511795.1. Classification (NCBI taxonomy): domain Bacteria; kingdom Bacillati; phylum Armatimonadota; species Armatimonadota bacterium. The sequence continues at coordinate 53,343 of JAIMAU010000008.1, forward strand.
GGTAGCTGGTTTCTAAAGGTTGACCTTGCCTCGAATTGGGTCAGCGAGGCAATTTTTACATCGGAAGCGAGTAGAGTCACGTAGTGAAGCATTCTTATTGCATATCACTTTCTGAGTGCTAGTGACGTCGTATTAAGCCCCGATTATTACCGGGGCTTCTTCTTTTTATAAAGGTGAATTTCAATCATTAAGAGCGGTTGTCGCCTGCTGTTTTGCACAATATCAACCAAGGGTAACAGACTCCATAAGCATTATGAAGTAAGTGCAGAACAGGAGGGAGTAGATAATGCCATTGCGTACAAACGGCGTCATTTGGCTGCGAATGCCCTCTTTCCTTTTAATCTTTTCCATAATCCTCGCCGTCTTGATTTCACTTTTGTTGCCAAAATATTTTGGATTGGCGGCAAGTTCAACTTCTGACATTACTCAGCAGAATTCAATCCTCCCGATTCTTGAAAAGTCATTTAGAGAAATTGCCCAACGCGTGGAATCAGGCGTGGTTAGCATAACTGCGGTGCGCCCTCCAGATTTGGGTGGGAACCTTCGCGAGAATTCAGAATCGCTTGACAAGTACTCCCAGCGTTTCTTGCATCCTGAGTATTCTTCTAACACTAGGGATAAGTTCTCAGGCAATTTTCCTGTTCAATCTGAAACTGCAAACGGTTCTGGCACCATAATTCGACGAGATGGACGCAACTTCTATATCCTTACAAATTATCACGTTGTTGCAAATTCGTATGCCGTTTCTGTAAGGCTTGCTGATGATACTGATTTGAAAGTCATAGTTGTTGGTGTAGACCCAGCAACAGATTTGGCGGTTGTGCGGGTATCTTCGCCCAGATTGAGCGATGAGAATGTTTTACCGCTAGGTGATTCAGATAAGGTAAAGGTTGGCTCCTGGGTTCTGGCTGTCGGCAGTCCGTTCGGTTTCGAGCATACGCTTACTTTTGGCATAATAAGCGCTCTTCAGCGCCAACTTGAAGACAAGGATACTCAGTATCTCAATCTAATACAGACCGATGCGGCCATCAACAAAGGCAATAGTGGCGGCCCACTTCTTGATATGGAGGGCAGAGTAATTGGTATAAATACCGCAATTGCATCCCCGACGGGCGGTTTTATTGGTTTGGGGTTTGCAATTCCAATCAACGATGCGAAGGAAATACTGGATGAGCTTATCACCAATGGCCGAGTTGTGCGGGGCTGGCTTGGTATTGGTATACAGCAACTCACCCCAGTGCTTGCGGAATATTACAATGTTAAAAGTGGAGTCCTTGTGGCTTATGTGGATGAGAAAGGTCCTGCTTCTTTTGCTGGCCTTAAGAGTGAGGATATTATTATCTCCTATGGTGGAGTTCCAATCAATAATGTAGCAGACCTCAAGCGTTTGGTAGCTCATACTGAGCCTGGGAACCGGGTAACCCTTGCAATAGTGAGGGATGGGAAGGAAATAAATATATCAGTCCGAGTGAGGGAGTCGCCGAACACGCCAAAGGCACGGCCAACCGCACCAGAAACCCCTGAGAAGTTGACTCCTGGGTTTCAAACTAGGGCGATGACTCCTGCGATGGCAAAACGAATTGGTTTGGACGTTGTGATGGGAGTGATTGTTACGCAGGTAGAGCCGGGGTCTGCGGCGCAGGCAGCAGGCCTTGAGGTTGGCGACGTAATACTAGCGCTTAATGGCAAGTCTGTTGGAGGATTCCGCCAGTTTGCCGAGATGTGGGCGAATATTCAAGTTGGGGATATAGTCGTTATGCGCGTTTTGCGTGATGGGTTGCCCCGGATAATCGGCTTCCGTTGGGAGTAACAATCAGAAGCTTAATTCAGCTTATTTATATCAGCTGGTTGTCTGGCACGAATTACGGGGATTCTTATTTCTGTATATGCAGGAATTTCAATGGTGCTGATGCCGGTCACGCTTACAAAATCGTTTTTCTTAACGGAAGGCGTCCCAGCTGTGTAAACCTTAAGTCCTGTAAGGCCTGAACCATCATTTAGATTGGATCCATCGTCTACATATATGAAATTTCGACCAACACTTGTAACTTTGCCCCATGTTTTTACCAACAACCCTGTGTTCGGCAGCCCAATTCCGCCTGTTATGCCTCGATATCCCAACTCCTGCCCTCCAACATCTTTATTTGAAATACCTAGTGGAGCTACTGTTATTCCATTGCCTACTATTGTGACGCGTGGATTGATAATCGCTAATTCGCCGTTTGGGAAATCCTCAGGCTTTGCTGTGTAAAGCTCGCCAGCAACTTCCACAAGGTCGCCTATTGACGTTGGTGTGGTTACCGATTGGCCATAATAGACCATAATTCCTGCTGACCGATCAGGTTCCTCGATATAGAATCTATCCCCAAACTGTACCGTTCCTGCCGGTACAGGCTTTGCAGATAGTTTGACAAACTCGCCAATTTCGGCGTTCCAAAGCTCTCCGATGGTTAAATAAGTTTCAAACGCCTCACTGAGTGCCCGATATGCGTTAATTCGTCCCCAGCCTGTATACCTATCCCAACCTGCTGTGCTGATATCGTCGCAGGTTTGCTCAATTTGGTCGCGCACTTGTTGGTTTGTCCAGTCGGGGTGCGCTGACCATATGAGCGCAGCTAGGCCAGAAACAAATGGTGTTGAGGCTGAAGTTCCACTCAGTATCTCGAAGCCATCGAATAACCATGACCAATACCACCAGGGTACACTGCTAATTATGAAGCTCCCCGGCGCCATGACATCGAGCGAATCTCCATAGTTGCTTCCGCCTTCGCCCCAGTCGGCAGCTGTGCAACGCATATCATATTCATTGGTTGCACCCACTGAGATTGTTGCTGGATAGTATGAGGGATAATGCGGGTCAGTTCGGTCATCAAGGCCGTCGTTGCCGCTTGCAGCGGTAAGTACACATCCAGCGGCCCATGCTTCATTCACTGCAGCTTCCAAAGCTGGCACATGCAAATATGTGCCAATGCTCGTATTGATAACTTTGGCGCCGTGCTCAACAGCCCAGATTATGCCTTCGGCTGCGTCTGCTTCTTCTCCATAACCGTCGGCGTTCAACACCTTAATTGGCATAAGAAGGGCATTCCAATTAACTCCAGCTATTCCCGTGTAGTCGTCTCCCCACGCGGCGGCAATTCCTGATACAAAAGTACCGTGCATGTGGTCGTCTTCTGTATTTGATGAACCATCAATCGCATTGTAGCCAGCGACAATCTTACCTGCTAAGTCAGGGTGGCTGGAGTCTATGCCTGTGTCTATTATTGCAATGATTATGCTATCTGAGCCAGTGTTTATATCCCATGCCTCAGGCGCATGTATATCGTATCGTCCATAGCTGTTATAAAGACCCCATTGCAGGAAGAAAAGCTCGTCGTTTGGAAACAAATCGGCGTATATTATATGGTTGGGGCTAGCGAAATTTATATGAGGGTTGCGTGAAAACTCGGCTTGCGCTTCTTCGATTGTTTTCCCTTTTGGCAGACGGAGGCGGTATACATTAATCCGCGGGATAACTTCTTTGATGGAAGCACCGTGTTCTTTAATTATCTTATCTGCTGGCGCACCTTTTCGAAATTGCACAAGTATTTCGCCAGGGACGTATTTCCCGTGTCTTGGAAGCGAATGCTTCCATGGTAGTGCAAAGCAAAACGAAGGCAGAATCAAGAAATAAATGGCTAATATTGAAGCGCATCTAATGCTTTTCATTTGTATCGCACTACTTTCCAAGCGATTTTTTCTAATTCGCTTGCATGTCGGTGTACGAGGGGTTGTTGGTGGTTACTAGTTTTCATTTTTGAAGACTTTACTTTGCATTTCTACTCTATCACCGACAGCTCAAATTGTCAACTAACGGCTCACAAACCAGCAATTTTACTAGCTTGCTTGACACTTTTGCCCATGGTTGTTAGAATAATAGCGATCTCCTATCTCAATTATATAAAACGTATTTGGTATAAAAGCGATAGCAGGCAATGTAATTTACCTGCTATCGCCCTGGAGAGAGGTGATCGTATAGCGTAGGTATTAAACATGCAAGCAATTCGGACGCTATACTATTTTTTGCTACCCCATTGCAATCGTATTCCAAACCTATGGGCATAGCTAGCCTGGAGGGAATACATTTATTGAAGCATTGCATACTATACCAGGATGGTGACGGTTATGGACCTGGCAGCTATAGAATCAAGACTGATGTCAGGCGAGGAATTGAAGGTCAAGTATAAATATCCTCGGCAATTGAGTCCTGGGGAAAAGGGTTCGGCTTATGGGGTACGCAGCGACAAATTGGTTGATGTTTCCACAGAACTACGGCGATTTTATGTAATTTTTCGCGGCCAGACGCCAATCTGGATTGAAGAGAATGAAGTAATAGAAATCACCCCTGATGATGGTGTGTATCAGGAGTTCGAGGAGTAGGGTTTAACTGGCAACAAAGTAATTTTTTGTAATTTTACGGCAATTCAGCATACTCTTGTGCGGCAATTACAAAGGCTTTGAATAGACGTTTACATGGCTTGTAGATGTATTCATCTGATGTTTTCTCTGGATGCCATTGGACCGCTATTATCCAAGGATGGTTCAATCCCTCAAGTCCTTCGATAAGTCCATCTGGTGCAAACGCAACGGGCATGAGCCTTGGGGATTTTTCCTTTGCGGATACTCCTTGATGATGGCGGCTATTTACTTTCTTGATATCTTGTCCGAGAATTTCATATAAGCGACTATCCTCGCGAATTTGTATGTCGTGTGAGCTACTCGAACCCGATTTATGCTCTGGCTCATCTTCTTTGGTATATGATTTATGCCTTAGGCCAGTGCGAACATCTTTCACTAAACTGCCACCGAGTGCGACATTCAAAACCTGAAAGCCGCGGCATATCCCAAGAATAGGCATGCCCTTTAAGTAGGCTGCACGAATAAGCGGAAGTTCGAGCGCATCGCGCTCGGGGTCGCAGTCCATTTTATATTTCGTAATCAATTCCTCCGTTGAGAGTTTTTCATCCCCCAGCTCAGTTCGCGAAGTATAATTATCAGGGTGAACGTCCCGACCGCCACTTAGGAGGAGACCGTCAATTTGGACTAGAGCCTCATGGAGCTCTTGGGGGTCGAGATATGGAGAGGGACAGAGAAATATTGGCGCTCCGCCCGCATCTCGAATAGCATCAGCGTAGGGTTGGTAATCCTTAAGCTGGTCGTCTGGCGGTGAGTTTTTGGCTGTCCCCGTCGTAATTCCGATTACAGGTTCTTTCATGTCTTCCTTATTCTCCGGGTGATAGAATAGCAGGCAAGGTTTACGAATGTCAACGTCTTGAACCGTCTGCTTAATTTAATTAACGGTATACAAATGCTACTTCACAGGCGTTCAAAAAAGAACCAGGTGATTTTGGAAAAAGCAGGATATAATGGGATTGGTTGGCGAAGAAAAATTTTGTTATGGAATTGATAATGCTAGAGACCGAACGCCTAGTCCTGAGGCTAATTAGAGAAAATGATGCGCCTGCTTTGCATCGGATTATGAACGATCCGGAGGTTACCCATAACCTGCTATTCCCCTATCCTTTGCCAAAAGAGCAGGTGGCGATTTGGATAAAAAGCAGTATCGAGGGCTTTAGCCGGCGTGAGAAATACCCAATGGTTATCGTGTTAAGGGAATCTAATGAGGTGATTGGCGTTTGCGCCTTCTACCGAGTCAACTGGGAACATATGAATACTGAGCTTGTCTATTGGCTTGGCAAGCAACACTGGGGCAAAGGTTATATGACGGAGGCGGTTCGCAAAATGCTTGTGTTCGGTTTTGAAGAGCTGGGATTTGAGCGAATTTATGCAGGATGTTTTACAAGGAATTTTGCCTCTCGTCGCGTTCTGGAGAAGGTGGGATTCTCATATGAAGGACTTGCTAGACATGAATTCAAAAAGGGCGACGAGTTTCTTGATGTTTTTCACTTTGGCTTAACGCGTAGCGATTTTTTAAAAGAAAAATATAAAACTTGTGTTTAGCTTACCAATTTAACCGGTTATAAACAAATTGGCTGGACCATCCACGGTGATTTATGTTCTGCTTGAAAGCGGAATGTGTATTTTGCCGCGGATGGTCCAGCTGTTTTATCATTTGGGTTCGCCGATTTGAGCTAAGATAGTCTTCCAACGAGTTGGGTGCGTGTCGTCTGTGCATAGCGGTTGGAATCCAAGGCGAAGATAGGTCTTTATCGCCGGGATTCGGAAATCATCAGTCAAAAGTTCGACTTCCTTAAAGCCATGATCCCGAAAGAAATGGAGAACAGCTAGCGACAGTAGGTATCCCAAACCTTTTGACCGGTGCTCAGGCAGCACGCAGACCATGTGAAGCGAACCTTTTTCCCACTCTGTTTCAGAAGGTCGCCATGCACATGCTGAGCCAACTGGCTTGCCCTTGTATGTAACGAAGAACAAGCCTTCTGGCATAAATTGCGGGCACCCTGTGAGCTTTTCGCGACAGCTTTGTTCACTCCATTCACCAATTCCTGTGTTCATTATTTCTGCCCATGCGGCTTCATCTCCAGGCTTGAATGTTCGTAATTCGTAACCCTTGGGGATTTCGATTGGCGGCAGATTGCTCAAATCCCGAATTATCATTTTTAACTGGCTATGGCTCATTGGCAGTTTCCTAATATTTTAGTCTACCTTTATCATTTAGAGCATAATTAAAGAATTCCTTTTATACAGGGGGAATGAAATAGCGCCAAAAACTAAGAATTTCTAATAACTTAAAGAACGATTGACATACATGCTTACAATGCTACCAGTCTAGCTATTATCGTTTGGGTTTTGGACTTTGTGTACGTTTGACAATATATGGTGAATTCCCATAGAATATCGCGAGGAGGCGAGTTAGTAATGCGATATTCCGCGCCGCGGGGGACGCAGGACATTCTCCCGCGCGAAAGTTTTCGCTGGCAATACATCGAGGCTAAGTTCCGAGAAATCTGCAGCCTATATGGATATAATGAGCTCCGCACTCCTACGTTCGAGGAAACGGAGCTCTTTACACGTAGCATAGGCGAGCATACAGATATTGTCAGCAAGGAGATGTATACCTTCCTTGACCGTGCTGGTCGAAGCATGACGCTAAGGCCGGAAGGCACGGCGCCAGTTGTGCGAGCGTATGTCCAGCATAAACTTTTCGGCGAGATGCCGGTCTCGAAATTTTACTACATCGCCAGCATTTTTCGCTATGAGCGACCCCAAGCCGGAAGGTTTCGTGAGCACCACCAGGTTGGCGTGGAAGCTCTGGGCTCGCTTGACCCGGCAATTGATGCGGAGGTCATTGCATTGCTCATGCATTATTTGAGTTCGCTCGGCCTCCAAGATTTAGAGCTGAGAATCAACTCGATTGGTTGTCCGGGGTGCCGGCCTGAGTACAGGGAGATTTTACAAAAGGCAGTTCAGCCTTTCCTTGTGGAATTGTGCGAAAGCTGTCAGATCAGATTCCATGCAAATCCCCTGCGGATGCTTGATTGCAAGGTGCCTCGGTGCCGAGAGCTGACCGTAAGCGTTCCAAATATCGTTGAACATTTGTGCAAGGAATGCGATGAACACCTCAAAACCGTTCTGCACTATTTGGATATCCTTGGCATCAGTTATGTTTTGGATTCTAGGTTAGTTCGAGGATTTGACTATTACACTAAAACTGCGTTCGAAGTAGTGAGCACCTACCTTGGAGCGCAAAATGCTGTTGGAGGTGGCGGGCGATATGACGGTCTTGTTGTCGAAGTGGGCGGCCCCCCAACTCCTGCTGTTGGCTTCGGCTCAGGAATTGAGCGAACACTTATGGTCATGGAAGCGCAAGGGATCGAAATACCAGTAGCTGACCACCCGGCAGTATTTGTAGCCACAGTTGGCGATGCCCCCCGTGAGGCAGGCATAAAGCTTCTTGCAGACCTTCGGAAGGCTGGTATTTCGGCAGAGACTGATTACTCTGGCAAAAGTCTAAAGGCTCAAATGAAGGCCGCTGACCGTGCACACGTTTATTTGGTAATCATCATTGGCGAGGATGAATTGAATCGCGGTAAAGTGAAAATTCGGAATATGGAAACGAAGGAAGAAACCGATGTATCACTAGGCGATGCAGTAGAGCAAACACGAAAGATAATTGAAAGTAAGCGAGAATCTGTTGGCAAATAGGAAAGATATAATCTTTTTGTTTTTATTCAGGAGGAAAAATGGAGTGGCAGCGTACGCATAAATGTGGCGAGTTAACAGCCGCAAATATTGGCGAGGAAGTTCGCCTAAATGGCTGGGTCCAAAGAAGGCGCGACCATGGTGGCATCATTTTCATTGACTTGCGAGACCGATGGGGCATTGTGCAGGTGGTTTTCGACCCCCAGACTGCCCCTCAGGCCCATGCTGAAGCGGAAACGGTGCGGAGTGAATATGTGTTAAGCGTTCACGGCACAGTGCGACGCCGCCCTGAAGGAACAGAGAACCCAAAGCTTCCAACAGGGGAAATCGAAGTAGCCGCAGACAGTGTATTTATACTCAATCCAGCCAAGACGCCACCATTCCAGATTCTAGACGATGTCGAGGTTGATGAACTTGTCCGTCTGAAATACCGGTATCTCGACCTCAGGCGGCCCATAATGCAAAAAAAGCTAATACTTCGCCATAAAGTCGTTAAGCTAATTCGCGATTTCCTAAGCGAGCGCGATTTCATCGAAGTTGAGACGCCAATTCTAATTAAAAGCACACCAGAAGGGGCGCGCGACTATCTTGTGCCAAGCCGACTCTACCCAGGTCATTTCTATGCGCTACCCCAGTCACCCCAACAGCTCAAGCAGCTTCTGATGGTGGCTGGCATAGAGCGCTATTTCCAAATCGCAAAATGCTTCCGTGATGAAGATCCACGAGCAGACCGACAGCCGGAGTTCACCCAGCTTGACTTAGAGATGTCTTTTGTTAAGCAAGAAGATATCCTCGAGGTCATCGAGGCGCTCATGATTGAAATCGTTGAGAAGCTTAGCGATAAAAAAATCATTAAGCCATTTCCAAGGCTTTCATATGCGGAAACAATGGAGAAATACGGCTGCGACAAGCCGGACCTCCGCTTTGGGCTTGAGCTTGTCGACCTTTCCGACTTGTTGAAAGAAAGCCAGTATCAGGTTTTTCGGGGTGCTCTTGACAAGGGTGGGCAGGTAAAGGCAGTTTTAGGCCCAGGGCTCGCACATTATAGTCGCAGGGAAATTGATGACCTAACCAATCTCGCAAAGGGATTTGGTGCTAAGGGCCTCCTTACAATCCAGGTAACTCCAGATGGCATTAAATCGCCCAGCGCAAAATATCTAAGCGAGAATGAAATGGCTAGCATCGTGGGCCGTGCAGGTGCAAAGACTGGCGATCTCATAATGATTGTTGCCGACCAGCAGCCGGCGGTTGTGGCTAAGGCGCTTGCTGGCCTAAGGCTTGAAATGGGAAAGCGTCTGGGCCTTCAGGATCCAAACTTGCTCTATTTCGTGTGGGTGCTCGATTTTCCACTTTTGGAATGGAATGATGAGGAAAAGCGTTGGGATTCCTCGCATCATCCGTTTACCTCTCCAAATGAGGAGGACATTCCGCTGTTGGACACCGACCCAGGGAAGGTACGCTCATATGCTTATGACCTTGTGTGCAATGGTGCAGAGTTAGCCAGCGGAAGCGTGAGAATTCATAGGCGAGATGTTCAAGAGAAAATATTTGATTTGTTAAATATATCACACGAAGAGCAAATTGCGCGATTTGGGCATATGCTTGAGGCATTTGAGTATGGTGCGCCTCCTCATGCGGGAATAGCCCCTGGGATTGACCGCCTAGTTATGCTATTGCTCGATGAGGAAAATATCCGCGAAGTGATTGCTTTCCCGAAAACGGCGACGGCATACGACCCAATGACAGGCGCGCCATCTCCCGTAACCGAAGAGCAGCTTAAGGAACTCCATATTAAGCTACGAGAAGGTGCCGTTAGCAAAATTAGAATGACATAAGATATCTTTTTGTTCTGCAAGAGTCCTGTTTCTTTTTGCGCATTTGAGGGGTATGAACCCATGTTGAGTTGAATCACCAAATGAGCGCAGAGAGTAAACAGCGAGTTGTAAAGTTTGCAGGATTGGATATTGAGCGCGGGGACCTGACTCGGGCTAAGCATCGCCTACGTTCTTTACTTCATGATTCTCCTTGCGACCCCGATGCACTTCGACTTTTGGGAAGCATCTACTTCCGACAGCGGGATTATAGGAATGCCGTTGCTTACTGGTCCAAGTGTGGCTATTGGAGCAACGATGCGTTATTAGCAGCCAACAAGGTCTTTAGGATCATTGTGCGCGCATTGGAGCAAGAGAAAATTGAGGTAGCCCGCCATCATTTGGTTGCTTTTGCAGGAAGTTCGCCGCCTGGTGAGGTTGGTGAAAGGCTGACACTTCTTCGCGACGCTTACTTCAAACTTGGACGCAAGCGCTCTAAACTCCTAGGGATGGCTTATGTGCCAATTTCAGGCATATTATTTTTGGGGATGCTTTCTTTAGTGGGCCTTGTGCTTGGTGCAGGATGGTCTTGGTTTCGCTTTATGATTGGCCTCTCGCTAGTAGCCACCATCATAACGCTAGTAATCTGCTGGGCAAAATATTGTCGAGCCTCAGCCGAATACCGCCGGTCGCTTATTCTATTTAAGCGTTTGAAAACCGCATGTGGCAATTCCTGACCTTTACGAGTGTTGATGTTGAACATTGGATTTTGATAGGATAAGGTAATCTTGTCTTATCTCCCAACAAATGCATGACATTTTCGACACTGAGCTAATTAAGAGTACTTTCCGCTTGGCGGCACCGCTGATTCTGGCGGCGCTTGGAGGCGTTATTTCGGAGCGTTCCGGAGTTGTAAACATTGCCCTCGAAGGAATGATGCTCGCAGGCGCTTTCTTCGGAATGTTAGGCTCATACCTAACCGGCAATCCATGGGTCGGAGTGATGATTGGAATGCTTGCCGGTGGTCTCCTTGGATTAATTCATGCTGTTCTTACCCAACGGATGAGACTGAACCATATTGTTAGCGGGGTAGCGCTGAATATTCTCGCGCTTGGAATGACGACTTATCTGCTAAGGCGAATCTTCCAACATGCCGGTAGCTCGCCGCCAGTTAATGGGCTCCCCCAGTTTGGTGGCCAAAACCCGCTGTTTTACTTTTCCATAGTCCTTGTTGTTGGGGTGGGTTTTCTGTTATTTCGCACCCCAGCGGGCTTATGGATTAGGGCTTCGGGCGAGAATCCCGAGGCGGCTGCGACTGTTGGAATACGCGTACGCATTGTTCGATACTTGGCAGTTACCATAAGTGGGCTTCTAGGTGGCCTTTCTGGTACTTATCTCTCTTTGGGGCAGCTGAATATGTTTGCTGAGGGAATGTCAGGAGGGCGAGGTTTTATTGCGCTTGCGGCAGTAATATTCGGAAAATGGAATCCATATGGAGCGGCAGGTGCGGCAATTTTCTTCGGGTTCTTTGATGCACTCCAAATGCGACTTCAAGGCAGAATGGTTGGTGCGATTGCGATTCCATCGGATTTTATGCTCATGCTTCCTTATATTCTAACTATTATTATCCTTACTGGATTGATAGGGAAGGCCAATGCTCCAGCAGCGTTGGGTAAGACAGAGTAAATCTCCTGCTGAAATATAGATTTCCATTAGTAAGAGTAACTGGGCGGGGCTGTGCGTCTGATTTGCCCAAAGGGTATTCAAGATTTGTTGTTACACTGAGCGGCAAGAGTGAGGTAACCTTTGGTTACATCTAGTTAATTACTTTCTGTCCTTTGCGGTATTTTGAGATCAGCTTCCAGTAGTTAGGATCTTCATCGCCTAGCCGCCAAATTGAGATTCCAGCAATGCGATACTTCCATGCAAGCTCGAGCTTGTGGGCAAAGCTGCTGGGGTCTTCATACCAAACTTGGTGTTTTCCGTCTTCGCTTTGATATTCAAACCAATGTGATTTTGCTTCATTGTCCCATCGAAGCAATGGTTTTTTATCGGCTATTAACTCAGCAATGCCCTTGCTTGTGTGTGCTCTTGCACGTCCATTCTCTGGCCAATCATATCCATACCAGCCTACGCCTAGAATGATTTTGTGCCGCGGCATGGTGCTGACGGCGTAATTTAGGCACTTTTCTACCCATGGTTTCGAAGCAATCGGGCCCGGCTTGCCGCCGCTCCAGTGTTCGTCATAGCACATAAGCATTACTAAATCACAACACTTGCCAAGGAATTCATAGTCAAAAGCACCTGACCAATAGCTGGTTGGATTGTCTTTCGTTTTTGCTGGCACATCGATGGTAACCGCAAGTCCTTTCTCATGGAAGCGATCGCAGAGCTCCTGCATGAATAGGTTAAAAGCTTGACGGTCAGCTGCATCGACGTTTTCAATGTCTATGTTGATTCCTGGACATTTCCAATCAAGCGTGATTTCGAGTAGTTGGTCCACAACTTTTGTGCGTTTTGCGGGATCATTCAAAACTGCACTGGCAATTTCTCTGTTGAAATTGCTATTAGCAACAAGCGGTAGAATTGCAATGCCGTGCTGTTTTCCAAATGCTAGTAGCCATTTGTCTTTACTGCAAGCTATGTTGCCTTGCGTGTCCTTAATGGCAATTCGCGTGGGGCAGAGATGGGTAATGTGTTTGTAGTGCTGCCGAACGCTAGTATAGTGCTCTTTGTATTGTGGCCCTCTATGCCAGAAGTAGCCAATGACTAGGTTCCTGCTTTTGGGTTGCCTTGCCGCTCCCACCGCGAGGATAAAAACTGCGAAAAAACTTACAATCGCAATTAGATAAGTATTTGGTTTTTGCATAGTTTGGTAATTTTGGCAACGTAAAGTAAGGAATTAGGAAGGATATTTTTTCCGCCTAATTCCTTTTTATTTATCCTTTAACACCCGAGATTACTACTCCTTGAATGAAGTGCTTCTGAGCAGCAAAGAAGAGTACTAGGAGGGGCAGCATAACAACAGTCGCCGCCGCCATTAGCAAGTTCCAATCGGTTGCATGTTCTCCTTGGAATGCCCAAAGAGCAAGCGCAAGAGTACGCTTGGTTGGATCACCAAGATAAATCAAAGGGCCCAGGAAATCGTTCCAATGAGCCATGAATGAGAAGATTGCGACTGTTGCAAGCGCAGGCTTTGCCTGAGGCAAGATTACCTTTGTGAAAACGCCGAAAGTTCCTGCGCCGTCGATTTTTGCGGCTTCATCCATCTCGATTGGTATCGTCATGTAGTATTGTCGAAGTAGAAATATGGCAAATACTCCGCCGCCAAAGAATGCGGGCACCGTCAGTGGGTAGAAGGTATCATACCAGCCAAGGCTGGTGAAAATCTTAAATACCGGTATTAGGGTTACTTGGGGTGGCAGCATTATCGTTGAAAGCAAAACTACGAATAAGAAGTCTCTTCCAGGGAAGCGCATTCGAGCAAATCCATAGGCAACAAGGGAGGCTGACATCAACTGCCCTGCCATTGCTGTGAAAGTAATTATGCAAGTATTTTTCAAACATCCGAAGAAATTCATATACTTGAGCGCCTCAGGATAGTTCGACCACTTGATAGGATTTGGAATCCATTGTGGTGGTATGTCGAACACGTGGCTGCTATCTTTGAGTGCGCTGGATACCAGCCAATAAAAAGGAATCATGATAAGAAACGACCCGACAATAAGTAAAAAATAGGTAATCGTATTTGCTATGAGCTTTTGGGTGCTTTTTGCAATTATTTTGTCGCTTCTCTTTTTTGATTTTTGCATTTGAGTTTTTGATTGCATGCTCATAGTAATTTCTCCGTTTCTATCGTCGGCCTCTTACATCTGCCTCGTAGTACACCCAGCGAGCTGAGGATTTGAAAACTAAGAGTGTGCAGAAGAGTATCAGCACAAACAAAATCCAAGCCATCGCTGCGGCATAGCCCATTTGGAAATACTGAAATGCTTTTTGGTATAGGTAAAGCAGGTAAAACAACGTGGCATATGCCGGGCCACCGGCTGTCATAATGAACGATGATGTAAATACTTGGAAGCTTCCAATAACTCCCATAACTAAATTGAAAAATATTGTGGGTGATATCATCGGAATAGTAATCTTGCGGAATTTTTGCCACCAATTAGCGCCGTCAATCTCGGCTGCCTCGTAAAGTTGAGTGGGGATGCTTTGGAGTCCTGCTAGATATATTATCATTCCTCCACCAATCCCCCACAAACTCATGATGATAAACGATGGAAGGGCTAAGGCTGGGTCAGCAATCCATCCAGGTGGTTCTTTCCCAGGTCCTACGCTTATTAAGCCGAGTTTCAGTAGGAAGCTGTTGAGGATACCATACTGTGGGTTGAATATCCACCGCCAGAGCATTGCTGTTGCTACTCCAGGTAGGATTGCTGGAATGTAGAAGATGGTTCTAAACCATGTCATGCCTTTGACATTTTGGTTGAGGAGTATCGCCACAAGGAGCGAACCCATCAGGCCAAGTGGTAGGGCAAATGCAGCGTAGGTTACCGTTACCTTTAGAGCTTTCACGAACCTAAAGTCATGGAATAATGCCTGTTCAAAGTTCGCAAGCCCGACGTATTTCGGTGGGTTTATAATATCCCAATCGCACATGCTGATGTAAATCGAGAAAATCATGGGGCCCAAAGTAAAGGCGGTGAATCCGATAAGCCAGGGAAGTATACACAAAAACCCTTCCGCGGCCTCTTTTCTTGCCATTAGCGTCATTTTGCGTGTTGCAAAAATAAATACCAGCCGTCCGATTAGGAGGAGTGTGAAAATCGCCCACAGCATGAGCAGCTTGAAAACAAGCTCGCCGGCAAGCGTTTCCATTCCTCGTATCTCTTGCCACAAAAGAGGCGGCGCTATTGCAAAGTCGAATATATAAACGACCCACCAAAGCAAACGTTTGATGGTGTTCCACGCGTCTATTTTGCTGTGTTGTTCAGCACGTTTATTCTTCATTTGTTGCTCCTCTTAGAAAATTCTTCTTTGTAGATAGTGCTGGCTTTTGAATAAAAACCTTTGAGAATCCCTTTTGCCTGCCGTTCATTAGCAGCAAGAATTAGTCGTTTTCATACTTTAGCAAATCGTTAATATGCGGTGTAATATTTAGACATGCCTCTTTGGCAGTTTTCTTTCCTAAAATTGCCCATGTAATTTCATTTGCAATAAGGTCATTCATTTCGCGAGAGCAGGGAACGCTTGGAAGTGGGTGTCCATAACTGATAGCTTCAATAAACACTCTCTTATTCTTCGGCTTGTCTTTTAGATATAAATATGCGCCAGATTCTGCAACGGAACGGCGGCTTGGGATGATATGCTTTGTTTGTGCGAAGTGTCGTTGCATAGTCGGCGATACCATGAACTTGACAAGTTCCCAAGCTTCTTTTTTATGTTTGGAGCGCTTGAGAATCCCAAAGGCACCTCCGCCAATAAAGGACGCCCGTACCTTGCCTTTTGGAAGTGGTGCTACGTCCCAGTCAAAAGTTTTGATTTCCTTTTGGAAAACCAGTGGTGAAGCCCAGCTTCCGCTAACGAACATGCCTATTCTGCCGTTAGTGAAGAGCTTTTGCGCGCCGACGTCGGCAGTATCTGATGGCAGTGGCGCGACATGATGCTTCTGCCGCAAATCTGCCATCCACTGGATTGCTTCATATGCCTCGGGTTGGTCTAAAGTACATCTTGTCTTTTCTTTGTTTAATATGTCGCCGCCATTTTGCCATACGTATGCTTGCCATGTTGAGTCGGGGTTGCAGCCCCATTGATCGAGGCGACCATCACCGTTTAGATCTTTTGTTAACTTGCGCGCGGCTTCAAGGTAGGTATTCCAATCCCAGGTTTCGTCTGGGAAGGGCACGCCGTACTTTCTGAACATATCTTTGTTGTAATACATTGCGTAAATGTCAATGTCGCCTGGAAGAGCATAGATATGTCCTTTGTATGTTCCCCATCCCTTTACGGCAGGTTGGTAGAAATCGCTGAGGTCAAATGTGGGGTCATTGGCTATGTATTCATCCAATGGCTCAAGAAGACCTTTTGCCGCACAAGGCACAAACCAGTTCGAGCTAATTCGGCTTACATCTGGTGGTCGGCCGCCTGCGGTGGAGATAAGGAGTTTGTCGAAAACCCTTATCCAAGGGATAATCTCAAGTTTGACACGTATTTTGGGATGTTCTTTGTAGAATTCTTTTAGCGCCATGTTGTAGAAGGCAACGTCTTCTTGGGTGCCCCACATAGTTAGCCTAAGTTCGACTATGTCGGATTGCGGCTTCTGTGAGCACCCGGCACAAAGAAGACCCAAAACTATGCCGATTGTGATTAGCGTGCAAAAAAAGCTTCTAGTCATCATAGTTTCATCAGATCCAGCATTACTATTCGACGCGGTCAAAGCCCTCACCTTCTTAGTTATGCCTCCTCCCGCTGTATTTTAGTAAATCGTTTACATAGGGCGTTACTTTGAGGCAAGCTTCTCGGGCGCTCTTTTTCCCTAGGACCGCTAAAACAATTTCGTTATTAATGATGTCATTCATTTCACGTGAGCACTCGACGTTTGGAATAACGCGTCCATATTTGATTGCATCGATGAATGCCTGTTTGTTTTTTGGTTTATCTTTAAAATATAAATAGGCACCTGATTCGGCTACTGAACGCCTACTTGGGATTATATGCTGGGTGCGTGCAAAGTGAGCTTGTATTTCAGGTCCCGTCATGAATTTGACAAGTTCCCATGCTTCCTTCTTATGCTTGGAGAGCTTAAGAACACCAAAAGAGGCACCGCCCATAAAAGCAGCCCGCTTTTTCCCCTTTGGAATTGGAGCAACATCATAGTCGAATGTCTTAATTTCCTTGTGGAACACAAGTGCCGCTGCCCAGCTTCCTGTGATATACATGCCTACCATGCCATTTGTGAACATCTTTTGAGGACCTATGTCAGCCATGTCGGTTACTCCTGGCGCGACGCGGTATTTGCATCGTAGGTCGGAGGCAAATTGAATCGCTTCGTATGCTTCTGGTTGGTCAAGAAGGCACTTTTTTCCGTCTTTGCTAATGATTTCGCCGCCGTTCTGCCATACGTAGTCTTGCCACCAGGGATCGGGTATGCAACCCCACTGGTCTATCCGCCCATCGCCATTGAGGTCTTTGGTTAGCTTCCGTGCGACTTCTAAGTATTTGTTCCAGTCCCAAGTTTCGTCTGGATATGGGATGCCATATTTATCGAACATTGTTTTGTTGTAGAACATTGCGTATATATCTACGTCCCCTGGAAGGCCATAAACTTTGCCATCATACATACCCCATCCTTCGAGCGCTGGTCCGTAGAAATCCTCGAGGTCAAACTCAGGGTCGTTTGCTATATAAGGGTCTAAACATTCAAGTAAACCTTTTGCAGCACATGGAGTGAAGTAGGTGGAGTCAATGCGGCTGACATCTGGAGGCCGGCCCCCGGCAGTGGAGATAAGAAGCTTATCGAAAACCCGGCTCCAGGGAATCAACTCGATTTGCACGCGAATGTTTGGGTGTTTCTTATAGAAGCTTTCAAGGGCTTTATGATAATAGCTTAGCTCCTCTTGCTTGCCCCACATACTCATGCGGAGCTCAACGATTTTTGGGTTTTCCTTTGGTTTTGAACAGCCCGAGAGAAGCAAGACTGTAATTATAGGAAAAATGGTTACAGCGGAAATACGCACTGTCATAATCTCAACGTGTATCTGATTGCCTGCGGATTAGTTTGAATTCTCTCGTCTGAACCGGCTCCTCATATTTTAAGAAGTCGTTAATTTTTTTAGCGAGTTCTGGACAAACTTTTCTTGGGTCTTTCTTTCCGGAAATTACCCAATAAAGTTCATTGTCGATGATATAGTTCATTTCCCTGCTTGATGGTAGGGAGGGTAGGGTGTGTCCGTAAGCGATTGCATCCAAGAAAACCTTTCTATGTTTTGGGGGACCTGGGAGATGTAAGAATGCATTAGATTCGGCAACAGAGATGCGACTGGGAACGACCTGCTCCTTTATGGCTCGTTCGCGGAGAGCTTCTTTCCTTACCATGAATTTTACTAATTCCCAAGCCTCTTTTTTGTGTTTCGAACCCCGAAGTATTGCATAGGAAGCTCCACCAAAGAACGTCGCTCTGCGTTTTCCTTTAGGAACTGGTGCAACATCGTACTCGAAGTTCTTGATTTCCTTTTCGAAGTAGAGAGGCACCGCCCAACTTCCGCTGAAATACATTCCGACACGGCCATTTGTGAACAAATTTTTTGTGCCGATGTCGGCAATATCGGTTGGCATCGGCGCTACATGATATTTATCTCGCAAGTCTGCCATAAACTGCAGTGCTTCTATCGCTTCAGGAGTGTCCAAAAGGCATTTTTTTCCTCTCTTGTCTATGATATCCCCACCGTTTTGCCATACGTATGTCTGCCACATATTTTGGGTTGTACCCCATTGGTCAATGCGGCCGTCGCCGTCCAAATCTTTGGTTAGCTTCTTTGCCGCCCAGACGTACTTCTTCCAGTCCCACGTTTCGTCTGGATATGGCACGCCGTATTTGTCGAACATTGTTTTATTGTAATACATCGCATATATATCTATGCCGGCTGGGATTGCATATAACTTGCCGTTGTACTGGCCCCAGCCATTGATGGCAGCGGGGTAGAAATCTTCTAGGTCGAACTCTTTGTCATTCGCCACATATGGCCCAAGGTCTTCGAGCAGACCTTTGGCAGCGCAAGGCACGAACCATACGGAACTGATAATTGAGGCATCAGGTGGATTGCCGCCAGCTGTTGAAATCAAAAGTTTATCAAACGTTCGTTCCCATGGGGTAAATTCAAGTCGCACGCGAATGTTGGGATGTTTTTTGTAAAATGTTTTGAGCTTCTCATTCCATGCTTTTTCGTCAGCTGCTGTGCCCCATACCACCATGCGAAGCATTACTGTATTGGGCTTTGTTTGTTTCTTACCACTACAGCCGCCAACGATGCATAGCATTAAGAAAAGAAGTATGAGGATAATTTTTTGATTGTTTTGAATTGCAAAATGCCAGAGATATTTTTGTGTTTTGCAAACCTTTTGGCTCATAGTTGGCTAGTAGCTTACTAGAAGAATGATTGAACCTTCTTTCGGTGTGCGCTCCTTGGGAGCATAAACGCCGTTGCAAATTCAAACCCGACTTCGGCGCCGCGGACGCGTGCAAGGGATTTATAGTAATCAACATATGGGAACTTTGCTACCTCTCCTCTGAAAAGCGCATATTTCGTAACCATATCTTCCCAGAGCTTTAAATCTTCCTTTGTAATCTCAAGGTATAGCTCTGGTACAAAGTCCTCGCGGTCTTCCCAATTTTCCGCGTAGTAGAGTGTTCCTGCCCAGTGCGCTGGGTCTTTTCGTTTGAAGCCTTCAATGCCCGCATAAAATTGGGCGTCTGGCACATTTAGAGCAGTGTTTATGTGGTCTTTGTGAATGCTTTTCATCCAATGAGTGAGGATAATGCTAGGCTTGCAGGCTCGAATGACGTCGCAAATAGCGAACTTCACCTCGTCATTGACCGGTAGTTCACCGTCGAGGTAGGGCAGGAAATATACTTTTGCACCAATAGTCTTTGCGGCGTATTCTGCCTCGGTTTTTTTGAGTTCGGCATATCGTTCGGGGGGCATTTCCTTGTGCCCTTTCTCGCCAAGTGTCATATGGAGCATTGCAACTTTTTTACCTTGATTCACATGGTGGCACAAAGCCATTCCGCACGAAATTTCTGCGTCACCAGCATGAGCGCCTATGGCGAGTATGTCAACTTTGTCTGCCATTATTCCAATTCCTTTCTCATCACTGCATGGCGCCGTGTTTCCTTAAAGCCGCCATGGACGTAGACTTTTGCGGCATCGTCGGTTGTGGACATGAACCATGCCATATGTATTCCTTTTGCTTTCATGCCATGAAGACATTTTAGCAGAAGTACTGCCCCGATGCCGCGTCCTCTTTCGGCTTCGTCAACGCCGAACGGCCCAAAGCGTTCGTGTTCATGTTGACAAAAACCAATACACTTGCCATTTTGCATTGCGACGTAAATTTCACCGCGGTCAAATTCGCCCATTGTCTTGCGCACCATCGACTCTCGCAGGTAACGCTGCCAGTCGCCAGGAAAGCATTTTCTTAGATGTTCCAGTAGAGGAAGAATATACTCGGGCTTGAAGCTGTCGAATACAACACCCTCAGCGGTCAGCTTAGCCTCTCTTTCTTTTATCCATTCAGGCGTCTTCAGATTGACGAGGGGCGATTCCATACTGATAACGGTAACTGGTATTATAAAGCCCATTGCCTTAAAAAATTCGACAGCTCCTGCATACGCAGCAAGGTCCACACCCGGGACGAAATAATTCGGTGCAAAAGTTCCGACAATTGCAACTTTTGCTCCACGTGCCTTAAAAAAGGTTTGCACGTGTTCCCAAAGCTTCGTTGCAATGCCTTGTCGTTGAAAATTGCGGTCTACAGCAATTAGAGAGATATAGCCGCGGTCGAAGTCTGGCTTCTGGTCTTCCATCAGGTATTTTCGATGCATTCCCAACATGAAGCCTACAACTCGGTCGCCAAGTTTTGCTACCGGCGCACCTTCTGGCTCAAAGTTTGCATCTAGAAGCGCTTTTCGTTGGAATATCTCGCTTGTTATGGGGTCAGCTGTCATCTCTTGGTTAAGAAGGGCAACCACCCCATCGAGGTCTTTCGGCTGAAATGGTTTTATAACTATCTCGTTTGCCATGCCGAGGAGCTCCTTAGAAAGCATTTTTATAATGGAACATTCGGCGTGCGAAAGGGCGAATCCTTCGCTGGCTTCTACACTAATTGTGAATTCTAAATTGAGGTCACAGCTTGAGAACCTTGATGTCGCCTGTGCCGGTGACAAATGCAATGGATTTGCTATCTGGGGACCAAGATATGTACCTTAGGTGGTCTTCGAAGTTTCCAGTCGGTTTAGCTGCTCCTTTGCTGTAAATTTTGAAATTCCAATTCTGTGTATTTCCAACGTAGAGATTATATTGCGGTTCCATTCCCGACTTCTCGACAAGTTTGCCAAGGAATGCAAATTGCTTGCCGTCAGGACTCCAAGAAAGCTCTTCTGCGCGGCAACTTACCATTTTAGTTAGAGAGCCGCTTTTCAAATCAATACGGTAAAGGCCTTCGCCTTTAGGCGCCTGGTTCTTTATCCACAGCCAAGCATATCCTGCCCTTGGAGGTACTAGGATTTTAGCGGCGCCTATATCCTTAAGGAGTGTGCGGTAATTGCCTGTTGTGGGATCAGTAATGCGAACCCAGTTTGCTTCGGGAGCCTGTTCGCCAAAAAATGACGAGAGGAGCTTGCTATCAGATATCCAAGTTGTACTTAAGCCTGCTGCAAGACCTAAATTCTTTCCGCTCTTGATATCGAAAACAAATGGTTTTCGTTCTTGTGGAGTCGTTGGCAGCATTACTATATAGCGACCATTTGGAGACCAGCTTTGTGGAAAGAATACGCCACCATCTGGGTTTTGCTTCAGTACGACATTGGTTTTGCCTTCTGTCAGCGTCATTATTGCCAGACCATTCTGATAGAATGCTAGCTTCTTTCCATCAGGCGACCACATAGGCCAGTCGGCATCCTTTGCTATAAGACGATGGCTCCATCTCCCTTTGGTTAATGTAGCAACGTAAATGCTTTTTGCAGGCGGCTCTGATGAATCAAGGCGGGGTGTAATTGCAACATATGCAATCGAACGCCCATCTGGCGACCAGACTGGATTTGTATAAGTCGTTCCCGTTTCGGAATTTGCCGGAATCAGGACATATTCCGTAGCGCAGAAAATGCTAGTTGAAGGTAAAAGCAAGATAGAAAGGATAAGTAGCGGCAAGATATATTTCATTTATATAGATACCTCCTGACTTTTATACGCACTCCCCTTAAGTTTTGTTGCAGAAAGATAAAGAATCCTTTTTAGGGAAAGGCACATTCAAAAATTTGTGCGATGTTAGATTCGTTCACTGAGTGGGAATTATTAAATCAAACGTTTTTGGGTTTTGCCGGTATGCCGGATGAAGACGACAGGACGACCAAATTCCCCATAACATCGAGTCTCGCGGTTGTCTGCGTTCGCCCAACCCCGGGTAAATACTAGGCCAATTCCCAAATTAATAGGAGGAGCTAAGCAAATGGAGGACAAGATCCTCAAATGCAAGAATTGTGGCCAAGACTTTGTTTTCACGTCAGGCGAGCAGGAGTTTTACGCACGAAAAGGTTTTCAGAATGAACCTGCACGTTGTGGTCCCTGTCGTCAGGCAAGGAAGCGGGAGCGCGACGCACTGAGCAATGCTCATTTCCGCCCCCAAAGAGAGCGCACGCAATTCCGGCCGCGCTATTAGAAACCGTTTATTAGGAATCTAGCTAGCGTCAATATTGAAAAACTGTGTTGCATTGGCGGTTGTTATTTCCGCAATTTGAGAAGGCGGGACCCCCTTAACTTCGGCCAAACAAGTTGCTATTAAGGGCAAGTAGGATGGTTCGTTTCGTTTTCCGCGGTGTGGGTGAGGTGCAAGATATGGTGCGTCAGTTTCGATTAGCATTTGTTCCAACGGTATCTCCGCAACTATCTTGCGCAACTTTTCGGCATTGAGAAACGTAATGGATCCTGCTATCCCGACAAAGCATCCGCGCTCAAGTGAGGCTTTGGCGAATTCAGGTTCGCTAGGGAGACAATGCATCACAACACTTTGTTTTGGCATGTTTTCTTCGTCGAGTATTCGAATGACATCTTGCCATGCCTCGCGGCTGTGGATAATAAGCGGTAGCCCAAGTGTCTGCGCTAGTTTAATATGCCTGCGATATGCGTCCTGCTGAATATCACGAGGTGACAGGTCGCGATAATAATCAAGGCCAGTTTCGCCAATGGCAACCACTTTTCGGCTTTCGGAAGCAAGCTGTGCAAGTTTTGCCTCAACCTCTGGCTCAAGGGTTTTTGCATCATGAGGGTGAATGCCAACTGCTGCAAATACATGACTGTATTTTTCAGCTAGCTCAACCGCGCGGATGCTTGATGGGAGGTCGTATCCTACGCAAATTATTCTAGTTACGCCCGAAGATTTTGCACGATGAAGGACTAAGTCTAGGTCAGCGGCAAAGTCATGGTGGTTTAGATGACAGTGGGTATCTACCAAGTTTTGCATTCGTTTATGCCATCTCCTGAAGGTGCTTTGTTAAGAATTCATCTAAAATAGCGTTGAATTGATCGTGGCGAGTAAGAAAGCAAAAATGTCCGCCCCCTTCGATGACCTCAAGTGAAGCATTGGGTATCTCTTCGTATAACTGTTGGGTTGCTTTGAGAAATATACCTTGGTCCTTAGCTCCAGCAACCACAAGGGTTGGAACTGTAATTTCTCGTAGGTTAGCGCTCAGGTCTGTGCTATGGATTATGCGAAGTCGCTGGGTGATGGTTGTGCGTGAGGTCTTTACCGCCTGGCGAGCTATGGCTCTAATTGCTGACACTTCGTCCACCATCGAAAGCATTTTCGGTCCTTTAACTCCCAGAAGTTTGGCGATTTGGACTCTTAATCCTGCTCCCAAAGACTTGTGGAATGGGTGACCAGCCGATGAGATCCATCCAAGCAGGCGGTCCTCATGTAATGATGGTAGAGATGCAAATGCTGATATAAGTATTAGGGCACTTGTTTCCTCGGGATAAGTGAGTGCAAACTTTAAGGCAATCAGTCCGCCAAAAGAATGACCGCATATTACAGCATTGTCAATTTTCAAGCCCTTGAGCAACCCTTTAAGGTCTTGGACGAGTAAATCAAGAGTGTAATCTGTCGCGCGCTTTAGACCTCGGCGAACATCGTAGCTGATGACTCGATAGCTGTCTTGCAGTCCTCTAAATTGAAAGACGAATGCTTCTTTATACTCAGTAATGCCGGGGATAAAAACTACAGGAATTCCATTACCAGCTTCATAATAGTCTATGCTAAGCGTATCTACCTTAATGGTAGGCAATCAGCGCCACCCCTTGTTTATATAATCACAATTATGTTCGGGTTTTTCTTGACTAAGATACATGAAAAGAAATATGGGTGTCAATTTGTGATACCCTTACAGGAATAGCAAACGAAACCTTAATGTATTTCAGGAGACCATGCGCTTTAGATAAACATGCTGAATTGTTATTCTATGTGCAAAGCTTTAAAACGCTAAAGCTAATACCTAACATCCCTCTGGTCTAATCTAATTTTCTTGAAAATTAGAAAACTCTAAGGCATATTAAAGCTGCGTCCAAAAAAAACGTGGAGAAAATAATTGTGTCAGCATTGGGGCTGATGTTTTTAGTCTGATTCAAGACCATGAAAAGAAAGTCAAGAAATGACGTGGAGAGTAGCTTTGATTGTGCTTCTAGGCGTTATGCTCCTCTTGGGCTTTTCTGCACTGGCTTTTTCCAAAGCAGGCGACAAAGCTAAAAATGAGAAGCAGGTCACTCTTGATCAGTGCCCGCCGGCCGTTCAG
This sequence comes from Armatimonadota bacterium, assembly GCA_023511795.1. Taxonomy (NCBI): domain Bacteria; kingdom Bacillati; phylum Armatimonadota; species Armatimonadota bacterium. The sequence continues at coordinate 77,871 of JAIMAU010000008.1, forward strand.
GATACAATTAAAGCATGGGCTTCGGGCGGAGTAATCAAAGAGATTGAGAGGGAAACTAAGAACGCAAAAACTATATACGAAGCTGAGATACTAAAAGATGGCAAGACCATCAAGATAAAAGTTGCTGAGGACAGTACGCTCATTTAGACCAAAGTTGAGGTTGACGACGAGGGAAATGAGAACGAGGGTGCAGACGAAGACTAGGTGTTGAATCAGCATGCCTCAGCCCCTTAAATGTGTTATAATTGCAGAAAACTGCAATGAATACTCTCATAGTTGAAGACGACCCCAGCGTAGCCTGTTTTCTAAAACAAGCGATGATGGAGGCAGGGTACAGCGTCGAAGTCGTCAGCGACGGAAGGTAGGCTGTCTCTATGGCGCACACCTTCCCGTTTGACCTTGTGCAACTAACGAACTTGATGCCAGCAAACTTCGCATTTTGGCTTTTGTTTTCCTTAGCTTTGCAAAAAGGCAAGTTGTCTGTCAATTGGCTTTTGACTGCTTTTATAAAAGAGCGATAATTGAAAGCTGCTTACAGCTCTTAGCGTTTTATCTGATGCTGTTTCAATTTGACATTGTGCGGTCACAATGATAGAGTATTGATGGAGGAATAAGTTGGCGAAAACGGCGTCGGTTGATTTGAAGGAAATCGAACAAAAAATAAGCCAGGTAATCGATGAAATTGAGACTGTCATCATTGGCAAGAGGGATGTTATTCGTCTCGTCATATGTGCTGTGTTGTGCAATGGGCACATCCTAATTGAAGATGTGCCTGGGGTAGGGAAGACAACACTGGGCAAGACTCTAGCAATTGTCCTTGGTTGCACTTTCAAAAGAATTCAGTTCACGCCTGACCTGCTCCCAGCAGATATCACCGGGACGTCAATATTCAATCAGAAAACCGGCGAGTTCGAATTTAGGCGTGGGCCAATTTTTGCACAGTTTGTTTTAGCTGACGAGATTAACCGGGCAACGCCAAAGGCGCAGTCTAGCCTTCTTGAATGCATGGAAGAGCGCCAGGTAACCGTTGATGGCGTTACATATCCGTTGCCTCAGCCGTTTTTCGTAATTGCAACCGAGAACAATGTTGAATATCACGGCACATATCCGCTACCGGAGGCACAGCTTGATAGGTTTATGATGCGGCTTTCCATAGGCTATCCTGGTGCGGAAGAGGAATCAGCTATCATTGAGCGCCAGGAGGTCGAGCATCCGATTACCAAGGTTCGCACAATTCTTTCTTCGTCTGAAGTCGTCGAGCTACAGTTGGCAACAAGGCGTATTTTCATTGAGCCGTCGGTTAGGGATTATATTGTCGAAATAGTCGGGGTTACTAGGGAACATCCAAACCTTGCTTTGGGCTCAAGTCCTCGCGGGTCGTTGCATCTCTCAAGTGCAGCAAAGGCATTTGCGGCAATTTCAGGCAGAGAGTACGTATTGCCAGATGACGTAAAAGCGGTTGCAATCCCCGTTCTGGCACACCGTTTGATACCAAAACCCGAGGCACGCATCCGCAAGGTCTCAACAGCTGACATTGTTTCTGAAATTATATCAACAGTGCCAGTTCCTGCAGTTTAAATTTCAGCATTCAGCTTCTAGCATGTTTTTCCTTCCATTTGATTTGACGTTGCATCCCCAAGAATGAGATAATTCTAGTGGTAGCATTTCACTTTAGTTGTTTAGTAAATTAAAATGGAAGCTAATTATACGAGGAAGCTGAGGGTTGGCACCAGGGGAAGCGCCCTTGCAATTCGGCAGACTACTTGGGTTGTAGAACAACTCAGACTTTTTAATCCGGAAATTGAAGCTGAAATTATAACTATAAAGACTAAAGGCGACCTAGTGTCGGACGTTTCGCTTGCTCAGATTGGCGACAAAGGGCTTTTTGTGAAGGATATTGAACAAGCGCTTCTTGATGACGCCATCGATTTAGCAGTGCACAGCATGAAGGATCTTCCGTCGGAACTGCCTGAAGGTCTTTGCATTGGTGCTGTCCCAGAGCGGCTTGACCCCAGTGACGTTTTAATCAGCAATGGGCCGGTGCTGATGGATTTGCCAAAAAATGCGCGAATTGGGACGGATAGTCTGAGGCGTCGGGCCCAACTAAGCTACTTGCGGAGAGATTTTCAATTTCCTGGTCTCCGTGGAAACCTAGATACAAGGTTGCGCAAGCTCGATGAAGGGGAGTTCGATGGAATTATCGTTGCGTTTGCCGGAATGGCGCGCATGGGCTGGACTGAGAGGATTGTTGAGAAGATTCCTTTAGATAAATGCCTCCCGGCAGCGGGACAAGGAGCGATAGCAGTCGAGGTTCGCGAGGATGACATCGAAGCGCTTGGGTTCCTTCTAGCGCTAGACCATTATGAAAGCCGAGTGGCTGTGACTGCCGAACGAAGTATGATTGGTGCTCTCGGAGGCACGTGTCGGGTTCCAATGGGCGCCTGCGGTTTTGTTGAGAATGGAAAGCTTAGGCTCATGGGTGTTGTTGCAAGTCCCGACGGCGATTGCCTCATTCGCGAGGAAGTCTTTGGCGATCCCGAGCAGGCAGAGGAAGTAGGTCGGGAGTTGGCAGATGTCCTCCTTGCTAGCGGGGCGGATGAGTTGATAAAGAGAATGGGGTATTGGTGATGTCTTATGCCAATTGATGTTGAGTATCTTGTGTTGGGGAGCGGCATTGCCGGACTAACTTTTGCTTTGCGTGTTAGTAAGTTCGGAAAGGTAGCCCTCGTCACCAAAAAAAGCGACACAGAGTCGAATACAAATTACGCCCAGGGTGGGATTGCATGCGTAATGAGCGAAGATGACTCGTTCGACCTTCACATACTCGATACGCAAATTGCAGGTGCTGGCCTCTGCCGAAAAGAAGCAGTTGAAACCATCGTTAGGGAAGGCCCAAGCCGTGTTCGAGAATTGGTTGAACTAGGGGTCAAGTTCAGCACGGAGAAAACACCCTCGGGAGAGGAGCGTTTTGCTCTTGGGCGAGAAGGCGGTCATTCAAAGCGAAGAATCCTTCATGCTGCCGACCTAACGGGACGTGAAATTGAGCGTGCCCTTGTTGTTCAAGTAAAAAAGCAGGAGAACATTCGCATTTTTGAGCATGAGTTTGCAATTGACCTAATTACCGAAAAGAATGGTAATAAAACTTGTCTAGGTGCCTATGTCTTTGATCCAGAAACTGAGGAAGTTACAGTTTTCAGGGCAAAAGCTACCATGTTGGCTACTGGTGGCCTTGGTAGAGTGTACTTGCATACCACCAACCCGGAGATCGCTACGGGCGATGGTGTGGCAATGGCTTATCGAGCTGGAGCGAAAATAGCGAATATGGAGTTTATTCAATTTCACCCAACCTCGCTTTACCATCCTGATGCCCGGTCGTTCTTAATCTCAGAAGCTGTGCGCGGTGAAGGGGGTGTGCTTAGACTCCGAGACGGCAGCACATTCATGGAAAAATACCATCACATGGGTTGCCTTGCGCCTAGAGATATCGTCGCTAGGGCAATTGATGCAGAACTTAAGAGAAGCGGCGATGAGTGCGTCTACCTCGATGTGACCCACCTTGACCCTGAGAAGCTGAAAAGGCGTTTTCCTAACATTTATGAAAAATGTCTTTCAGTCGGCTTAGATATCACGAAAGAGTGGATTCCTATAGTTCCGGCAGCTCATTATAGTTGCGGCGGCGTGCTGACAGATATTTACGGCCGAGCCTCAATTGACAGGCTGTATGCTGCTGGCGAAGTAGCTTGCACCGGCGTTCATGGAGCAAACCGTCTTGCGAGCAATTCTCTGCTAGAAGCATTGGTATTTGCCCATCGTGCTGCGGATGATGCAATTGGCATTCCGTATAATAGCGTCATGGACTTGGACCGAGAAGTTGCCGATTTTCCAAGAGATGTTCACTCTCAGTATGTCAGCGAAAAATTAATTGCAGAACTTACTGAACAGCTCCGGAATGTAATGTGGAGAGATGTCGGCATAGTTCGCACGAATGATAGGCTTCTAAAGGCACAAGCTGAAGTGCGGGAAATTGCAAATAAAGTCAATGAGCTGTATTCGACTGGTCGTCTTACTACATCCTTGCTCGAACTTCGGAACCTAGCGACTGTCGCCGAATTGATCATTAAATCAGCCCTTATGCGTAAAGAAAGTCGTGGCTTGCATTACAATTTAGATTATCCCACACTGGATGATGTTAATTGGAAAACGGAAACAATTCTCGTTTGCGACCAATAAGCAAAGGAAAAGTCTATTTGGTTGGGGCAGGACCTGGTGATCCCGGACTTCTTACCATTAGGGGATTAGAATGTATCAAAGAAGCGGATGTAATCGTCTATGACCGCTTAGTTCATCCCTCAACCCTCTCGCATGGGCGCTCTGATGCTGAGTTGATTTATGTGGGTAAGACATCAGGTGCGCACACAATGAATCAAGAAGACATAAACCGTTTATTGAGCAGCAAGGCACTCGAGGGCAAAATAGTAGTTCGGTTGAAGGGTGGCGACCCATTTGTGTTCGGCCGGGGCGGCGAGGAAGCAGAGCACCTTGCAAACCTAGGGATTGAGTTCGAGGTTGTTCCAGGTGTAACATCTGCTATTGCAGTACCAGCTTATGCCGGCATTCCAGTTACTCACCGGGAATTCGTTTCGTCTTTCGCTGTCGTTACCGGCCATGGAAAAGCCCAAAAGGACGGGCAAGAAGAAGATCAAATGCCTTTAGCTTCCTCCATTTCTCAGTTAGCTTGTTTTCCTGGCACCCTTGTTTTCCTTATGGGTATGGAAAACTTGCGAGAAATTGTTGCCGAACTTGTCAAAGGGGGGCTGCCGCCGTCCACACCCGTTGCCATTATTCGCTGGGGCACGTTGCCAAGCCAGGAAACACTCATAGGTACTTTGGAGTGTATTTGCGCGGAAGTAGAGCGAGCAAACTTTAAACCGCCCGCTGTAATCGTCGTTGGGGAAGTTGTGAGGCTTAGGGAAAAGCTTAGGTGGTTTGACAATCGGCCATTATTTGGCAAGAACGTTTTGGTTACTCGAAGCCGCGACCAGGCTAGCGCGTTATCTGACCTTTTGCGAAAGTGTGGAGCTAACCCCATTGAATTTCCGCTTATAAAAATTGTTTCGCCAACGGATTTTAGCAGGTTGGATATGGCACTTGACCATATCGAAGAATATGATTGGCTTATATTCACAAGCACAAATGGCTTCAAGGCCGTTGTTAGTCGTCTAGAAGTACTTGGGCGCGACATCAGGTGGCTGAAAGGTCCAAAGATTTGCGCAATAGGCTCAGCCACCGCTGAAGCCATCAGGGCATTTGGAATTCGCGTAGATTTCGTGCCTTCACAATTTATAGCGGAAGCAATTGTGCACGAATTTCCTGAGGAAGTTAGTGGGAAGCGAATTCTTCTTCCGAGGGCAGAAGAAGCACGTGAAACTCTTCCAGAAAAATTGGGTGAGCAAGGGGCAGTGGTAGATGTAGTGAGTGTTTATCGGACTGAGCTTGATGAAACTGGGGAGATAAGCAGAATTCGTGAAATGCTCTCCAAGGGCGAAATCGATATTATTACTTTCACCAGCTCGTCAACCGTGAAAAATTTCGTAAAGTTGATTGGAACATGCGTTCCAGAAAAAACTACGATAGCTTGCATTGGCCCGATTACAGCGCATACTGCAAAAGAATTGGGCATCGAGCCCGATGTCGTTGCAGAGCGCTATACAATAGAAGGTTTAGTTAACTCGCTAATAGGTAGTCTATAAAGAATGATTGGAATTACTAGGTTATACTGTGGCACGGTTACCTCTGGCGATTCTTTAAGATATGATAGGGAGCATATCTCGGCCTTAGATAAAAGACCTATCGTCGTTTGGAATTGCACACGCCGCTGCAATCTTCAATGCATTCATTGTTACTCTGACTCACAGAACATTAATTACTCAAACGAACTCACGGCTGAAGAAGCACGCGCGATGATAGGGGACCTAGCGAATTTTCGTGTGCCGGTTCTGCTGTTTTCGGGCGGAGAGCCTTTGATGCGGAAGGATATATTTGATCTTGCTGCATTTGCGAGAGAAAAAGGCATTCGGCCGGTGATCTCCACAAATGGTGTTCTCATAACCAAGCGCATAGCAAAAAGAATCGAACAAGCCGGATTTGGGTATGTCGGTATAAGCCTGGATGGGATCGGCGAACGAAATGACGTGTTTCGCGGGAAAAAGGGTGCATTTGAGTTGGCAATGCAAGGCTTTGATAACTGCGTCGAAGCTGGGCAGAAAGTGGGCCTTCGTCTCACACTCACGCGACATAACTTCCAGGACTTGAATGCAATTTTTGACTTCATCGAGGAGCATAAGATAAATCGAGCTTGTTTTTATCATTTGGTATATACAGGTAGGGGACGGGGTCTTCGAGATGAGGACTTGTCGCACGTAGAGACGAGAAGGGCGGTTGATATTATAATCGACCGCGCCGCCGATTTCCACCGGCGGGGGCTAGAAAAGGATATCCTTACCGTGGACAACCATGCAGATGGACCATACCTTTATATGCGCATGCTCCGAGAAGGTTCCAACCGGGCAGGGGAAGTTTTGCGGCTCCTAAAATCAAATGGCGGCAACCAGTCTGGCATTGGCATCGGTTGCATAGATAATGAGGGCAATGTGCATGCTGACCAGTTTTGGGGTCATTACTCTTTCGGCAATGTTAGGCAGCGGAAGTTCAGTGAGATATGGTTGGACACCTCCGACCCATTAATGGCTGGTCTTAAAAACAGGAAGTCGTTGCTCAAGGGCAGGTGCGCGGTATGCAAATGGCTTGACATCTGCAATGGGAATTTTCGTGTACGCGCTGAGGCTGTATTTGGTGATGTTTGGGCTCCCGACCCAGCGTGCTATCTAACGGATGAGGAGATTGGAGTAAAAGGATAATGGATAACAATCTGTTATCCCAGCAACCCACATCCAATATGCAAGCCAGACAACATTCGCGTTGTCCCACCGTTCTTGTTGCGATGTCGGGCGGTGTAGACAGTTCGGTAGCTGCGGCAATTCTTGTCGAAGAGGGTTATAACGTAATTGGCGTTACAATGCAAATATGGCCACAGCAAAACGAAGCTGAGCAAAAGTTCAGTCGAACATGCTGTTCGCTGAGCGCAATCGATGATGCCCGCCGAGTTGCTTTTCAATTGGGTATCCCGCATTACTTAATGAATTTCCGTGAAGTATTTGCACGCACAGTTGTTCATGATTTTATTGAGGAATATAGGCGGGGACGAACTCCAAATCCATGCATTCGGTGCAATCGTTTTATTAAGTTCGAAGCCCTTTTGGACAAGGCTAGGAGCCTTGGCGCTGAGTATATTGCAACTGGCCATTATGCTCGCATAATTTTCGATGAGTCACGGGGACGGTGGCTGCTAAAACGCGGAGTTGACAGTTCTAAAGACCAATCTTATGCTCTGTATAGTATGACCCAAGACCAACTTGCCCACACATTAATGCCGCTTGGCAATATGACTAAAGACGAGACTCGACGAATGGCATCAAAGCTTGGTTTGGCGGTCGCAACAAAGCCTGAAAGCCAAGAGATATGCTTTGTGGAAGACAGGAAGTACCCTGAGTTTCTCAAATCAGTTGCGCCTGAGATTGCAAGGCCTGGTCCGATTTTAGACACGAAAGGGCAGGTTATCGGAGAGCATAAAGGCATTGCCTTTTACACTATTGGCCAGCGCAAAGGACTTGGAATTGCCCTGGGCGAACCAATGTATGTTGTCAGAATAAATCCAGAGCGCAATGCCATTGTAATTGGGCGAAATGAAGATTTATATTCGCGCACGCTAGTGGCAAGAGACTTAAATTTTATTTCCATCGAAAACCTGCAGGAGCAGATTGTTGTTACAGCGAAGGTAAGGTATAATATGAAAGATTCGCCAGCCATACTTGCTCCCCTACCAAACGGGGAGGCGCTTGTAACCTTTGATAAGCCGCAGAGAGCGATAACTCCAGGCCAAGCCGTGGTGTGCTACAGGGGCGAGGAAGTTGTCGGCGGTGGCACAATAGATAGGGTAGCAGAAAGCAATGATGCAATAAAATGTTGCAACTTTAACTAAAATATGTCACTATTAGGCATTCGGGGGTGCGATTGGTGGAAGGGCTACTTATAGCGACGGTGGTGCTTACGTCAATAGCTTTGTTCTTGCTTGCAGTAGCTTGCATAATGCTCGCCACCATGGCTGGCAGGATTGGCAAGCTCAGTGAGGAGATAACCAAGTTTGTAAGAGATGCCCGGGAAGAGTTCATCCCTGTTGCCGCTGAGGCTCGGTCGGCATTGGCGAATATTGATAAACTCACAAACAGAACAGCTGACATCGCTGAACGCGTAAGTCGTGTTGCAGAAAAAGCCGAATGCTTGCTAGACGGTGCATATGTCGCCGAAGTTGCAGGCAGAGTGGTGAAATCTTCAGCTTCAAGTCTATTAAGTGTTTATGAAGGAATTAAGCAGGGAATTAAAACATTGCGCAAATCTAAGGAAGAAGTCGAAGGAGGTATTGGAAGTGAGTAATGAAGAGGAAAAAAGTGTTCTAATCAGCGTTCTTGCAGGCATAGGTATAGGAGCAATCGTCGGTGCGGCAGTCGGGCTTTTATTCGCACCCAAAGCTGGCTCGGAGACGCGCGAGGATATAAAGAAAGCCGCGGACGACCTGAAAGCAAAAGCCCAAGATGTAGTTCAGGAGCTATCTACATCAGCTGAGGAGCTTGTCTCGAAGAGCAAGGACCTTATTGAGGCTACCCGTGAAAAGGTTCAACAGGCAATTGAGGCAGGCAAGCGAGCAATGGCTGAAAAGAGGAATGAATTAGAACAAAAAGGCGAAGAGTCAGCCGAAGCCTAATAAAAAGCGTGTAAACTAGGCTAAATATGGGAAAAACTTATTTAGCCATCTGATTCCAAAGAAAGGCGGCGAAACATGAATCTGAGGCTGGAGACACGATCTGTTGATTCGAAGGTTTCAATTATAGACTTGCAGGGCGAGATTGATGTTTTTACCGCTCCCCAGCTGAAACAACGGATACTTGAAATGCTTGATCAAGGGGTAATTCATCTCATAGTAAATCTTTCGGGCGTCGAGTATCTGGACAGCGCAGCATTGGGAGTGTTAATTGGTGGGTTGAAGCGACTTCGAGAGCGGGATGGAAGCCTAAGTATCATCTGCCCGAATATGCGGATAAAACGCATCTTTGAGATCACAGGTCTAGACAAGATTTTTGACATATATGCGACTGAGGGTGAAGCGGTAAAATCGCTCAAAGCGAAGGAGGTCAGCTAAGTGTCTCTTAACGGCCAGTCCGACGTCGTCGAGCTAAGAATACCATGCAAGCCCGAATTCGTCAGCGTTGCAAGGTTGGCAATTCTTGGGATTGCTAGTAGAATGCAGCTTTCATATGACGAAGTGGAGGATGTGCGGCTTGCGGTGGGCGAGGCTTGTACGACAGCCGTCGAACGGGCTAAGAACGCTGCCAAAACCGACACATATATCAACATACGAAGCGAAATCTCAAATTCCAAACTAACCATCGAAGTTGAAGATGAGGTCCCTACTGCTGAAATTCGCCCTTCGGAAGAGGCAGCTTCGCCTGAGAATATAGATGAGCAAAGCCTGGGGGCTTTGCTGATGGAGCTGCTTGTTGACGAAATCCAAGTCGAGCAGACCCCAAAGGGCGGCACACTCGTTCGCATGGTAAAATACGCAGGGTAAATAATATGGCTCCACGAAAGAAAGTCGAAGCCACTATTCAAACGGACGATGATGCCGAGGCCCTTTTTGAAGAATATGCTCGCACAAGGGATCCTAAAATCCGTGATCGGCTGGTATTGATGCACCAAAACCTGGTGCGGTTTCTGGCCGGAAAGTTCATTAACCGAGGAGAGCCGATCGAGGATTTAGTCCAAGTGGGCACTATTGGGCTCATCAACGCTATTGACCGCTTTGACCCCAAGCGGGGCACGAAGTTCTCGACCTACGCCACTCCTACAATAGTCGGCGAAATTAGGCGTTACTTCCGCGACAAAGCTTGGAGTCTGAAAGTTCCGCGACGGCTCCAGGAGTTGAATCTGGCGGCGAACAAGGCTGCCGAAGAACTATCACAAAAGTTGGGAAGACCGCCGACCATCCAGGAGATTGCGGAGGCGGTAAATGCTACTGAGCAAGAGACTCTTGAGGCAATAGAACTAGGAAACGCCTATGATGCAATCTCGCTTGATAGCAAGCTTGAGCATGAAAGCGATTCTTCGCCTCTTAGCTTATCCGAGTTTGTAGGAGATATTGACGGTTCGCTTGACAACATCGAGAGATACGGAGACCTCAACCAGGCAATTGATTGCTTAGACCAGCGCGAGAAGTCCATTATTTACTTGAGATTCTTCAAAGATATGTCACAAACTGAGGTTGCCAAAAGGCTAAATATTTCACAGATGCATGTGTCTCGTCTTCAGCAAAAAGCTCTAAAGCGGCTTAGGGAACTTCTCGCCGATTAATATCCGTTTAATAGCTAGGACACAACCGCCACCTTTTGGGACTTCAATTCTTCCTTCCAAAGCACAACTTGGTTTGTTGACAATATAGTTTCAAAATAACTACTATTGGTGAGATTTTACACTTGAATGGTGTACAACTATGAGAGCATCGCCTTGGTACTATGTTTCGATAGTTCTTCTTGTACTAGTTGTTATTGCTGCGTTAATTCTCGCTGGTGCATTTTTATTGGCCGTTCGCGGCGTTCTGCCGCCATTTATCATTGCATTTATAATTGCCTGGTTGCTAGACCCTCTTCTTGTAAGACTTCAGAAACATAAGGTGCCGAGAATTGTAGCAGTCGCTGGAGTCTATATTGTCTTCCTTGCATTTTTCGTTTTGGGGATACTTTTCATTGTGCCCATTGTTGTTAAACAAGCCCAGGACTTAGCAAGAGACATCCCGCATCAATACGCTCGCTTTCAGGATTTTCTTACTGCATTTATGCAAAAACACCAGAGCCTACTAGAAAGATTGCAGCTGCCAACAACTTTGCAAGAAGCTTTTAGCAGGTATAGCAGCCGGATTGCACCGATAACAAGGTCTGCAATTCAAGCTTTAAGTCATTGGTTGCTAGAAAACCTCTCGAAAGCAGTATGGCTTATCTTAATACCGCTATCGGCATTTTATTTCTTAAACGACATGGAGCGCATACGGAGCAAGTCCGTGCTTATTGTGCCAAAACGATATCGGGCACGAGTAACCGAAATCGCTTCACGAGTTGGCCAGGTATTCAGTAGTTATGTTCGTGGACTAATAATCGTTTGTCTATTATATAGCATTGGTACAACTGTTATTCTTGCGGCTATAGGTCTTAAATATGGGATTATCCTTGGGCTCCTCGCAGGCGTACTATACGCTGTGCCCTACGTAGGCGCCATCACCATAACATTGCTTGTATTTCTTGTAGGTTTGGCAACGTATCCGCAAGGGGCATTTGCACATGCTGTTTTTGCAGGCCTTTTAATGGTGGTTTTAAATCAAACCTTCGATTTGGTAATCACACCGAGGATACTGGGGAAGTCAGTTGGGCTACACCCTGTTCTTGGTCTAATGGCATTGGTAGCAGGTGGCCAATTATTTGGCATTGTGGGCATGATTCTTGCAGTTCCAGTTGTGGCAAGCATTCAGGAAGTTGTTTTTGAATTCTTCCCAGAACTCAAAGTCAAGGAAAATAAGAAGCGCAAAAGCCATGAGAATAGCAAAAAGCAAGGTTAGTATTTCAACGGGCCTCTTTCTCCCCCTAAATTGGTAAAATTCCGTTAAATGGGTAATACATTTGAGGAAGAATCATGTTAATCCAGCTTATTGCATACAGCACAACAGCAGGTCTCGCTACTCTTGCAGGGGCGATTGCGGTATTAGCAAGAGGTCCTCTGAGGCGCAAAACCGTGGCTAGAATGATGGGTTTTGGATCAGGGGTTCTTACTGGCGCCGCTTTTCTTCATCTCATCCCGAGTTCGGTGGAGCGGTCGCCAATTATCGCTGGGGCAGGAATGGTGATTAGCTTTTTGATTTTTATAGCAATCGAGCATGTGGTAGTCATCCGAGCGCACCCGCATCCAGCACATCATCCGATTGGTCGAGTGGAAGCTATTGGCATTGTAGGTTTTATAGCGCTAACTGTGCACAGCCTTGTGGATGGTTTGGCTATTGCCGCGGGTTTCAGGGTTTCCCATGAATTGGGATTGACAGCGGCAATTGCGGTAATTGCTCATGAAGTTCCCGAGGGCGTGACTTCAGTATCAGTCTTCACTGCCGCAAATTACGCACGCAAGTTGACTCTTATGTTGTCTTCAATTGTTGCCTTGGCAACGCCAGGCGCTGCACTTATCTCGTGGTTTTGGACGAGGGGAATTACCCAAGAAGCCCTAGCATTTCTATTAGCATTTGCCGCAGGTTCGTTTATTTACGTCCCAGCCGCAGATATCCTGCCTCGACTGCATGAAGAGCGAGATATTCCTTCGTTTATTTACCTCCTACTAGGTGTTGCAATCCCTGTGGTGCTTCTATTCTTAGAATAAAAGATGTTTATTCGACAATGTATCCCTTTGCGATTTTCTCATATTCGGCTACCTGCTTTTCGCTCCAGCTTTCGTCTTGCTCCAACTCAGTAGCCATAATCTTAGCCACCGTTGGGGCCATCTCGATGCTGGTTCGCGCACCAAGAAGCAATGCACGAGTCCTTCGGGAAAGTACATCTTCAACCGTTCGAGCCATTTCATTTCTAACAGCCCAGACGATTTCTCCTATAAGATAGGGCATTTTAGGATGAATACGCTTCCCATACTCAGGTTTCTCATTAAGCAGCGATTGAAGCGCTGGAGCGTCTGCCCCATAAATGCTTAGATTTCCGAAGCGTTCAGCATTTTTGTGGAAACCGTGGATTGGAAGACTGGCGGTAACACATTCTCTAGCTTCTAGGTTTCCCAGCAGGATGGCTTGGTCTATGACATCCTGCGCCATCTTTCTATAGGTTGTCCACTTGCCACCCGCGATTGTGATTAGGCCTGATTGAGAAATATGTACAACATGGTCGCGTGACAGTGCAGCCGTACTTTCGACATCCGCTGAAGCCACTAGCGGCCGAATCCCTGCAAAGACGCTTAGAACATCGCTTCCGTTTGGGTCCTTGCTTAAGTAGCGTGCGGCATGGCATAAGAGAAAGTCAATTTCTTCTTTAAAAGGTCTTGGCTCAACGGGAATATCATCAATCGGAGTGTCTGTAGTGCCGATAACTACGGTATTATGCCATGGAATAGCAAACATGACACGGCCGTCGTCGGTATGCGGTACCATAATTGCTGAGTCTCCGGGAAGGAATGATCTATCAAGAACAATATGTACGCCTTGACTGGGACTAATGATTGGTATTGCTTCTGGGTTGTCGAGCCGGCGAATTGAATCGGCAAAAGGACCTGTGGCGTTAACAACTACCTTCCCACGAATCTCAAGGATTTCGCCGGTCTCAAGATCCACAACCTTGATACCATCTACAACGCCATCCGATTTTAAAAGTCCTGTTACTTCCACATAATTAACAAGAATTGCTCCCTGCTCGGCGGCTGTTTGTGCCATGTTTATGATAAGTCGGGCGTCGTCAAATTGTCCGTCGTAATAAATCACACCTCCGCGAAGGCTTTTCGTTTCGATGGTAGGAATTCTAGCCAGAGTTTCGTCATGTGAGAGAAGGCGGGAACGCCCGAATCCCTGCCTGCCCGCCATGATATCGTAAACCTTAAGACCAAATCCATAGAATCCGCCTTCCCACCAATCATAACGTGGAACTACGAAAGGCAAATCATGGACAAGGTGAGGGGCATTTTGTCTAAGGAGCCCTCGCTCGCGAAGTGCTTCAAGAACCAAGGAGATATTTCCCTGCTGAAGATACCGCACCCCACCGTGAGCAAGCTTGGTGCTTCGACTTGACGTTCCTTTGCCAAAGTCATACTTCTCGACGAGCACAGTGCGATAGCCTCGGGATGCTGCGTCAATAGCAATTCCAATTCCAGTGGCTCCTCCCCCGATTACCACTATATCCCAACAATCAGGAAAGTTCTTGATTTGTTTAAGCATCTGACTGCGGTCTAACATATTCGCTTTCTCCCTTCTGAAATTATACAGATATCACTACCTGCGGTCTATACAAGAAGGAGGTTTTGTCTTGCCGAATGCTTAAAGAAAAGCAAAATGCTTGCTTTTCGAGAGGAAGTTTGGAAGGCCTATTGCAAACCGAGGAATTATGTTTGTATTATACACTGTAACACTTGAAATTTCCGAAATTGCGTGTTATACTAATTTTCCATGACCTTAGGTCATGAAATTCGCACCCTTTTGGACCTTGGTCCGGGTGCCATTTTTATGTGGTTGGACCGAGGGTTGAAGAAAGGGGAGGCTTAAAACCGAAAGGAGAAAGGCAATTGAGTTCACTAACAATGAAAGAGCTCCTCGAGGCAGGGGTTCACTTTGGCCATCAGACCCGCAAATGGAACCCTAAGATGAAGCGGTATATCTATGGTGGCCGGAATGGAATCTACATCATCGATCTGCACCAAACTCTAAAGCTCTTCGAGGAAGCCAAGCAATTCATCCAAGAGGCCGTTGCGGCTGGCGAGATTGTGCTCTTTGTGGGCACAAAGAAGCAGGCGCAAGAGGCAGTTGAAGAGTCGGCAAAGCGTGCTGGAATGTACTGGGTAAACCAGCGATGGTTGGGTGGTATGCTCACCAACTTCAAAACAATTCAGACAAGGATAGAGCGCCTAAATGAGTTAAAGAGGATGGCGGAGGATGGCACCCTCGACAAGCTTCCTAAGAAGGAGGCAAAAAAGCTAAGGGACGAATTGGCAAAGCTAGAGAAGTTTCTTGGCGGGATAAAGGAAATGCCAAAACTTCCTGGAGTTGTCTACATCGTCGACCTTAAAAAAGAGCGGATCGCACTTCAAGAAGCACGAAAGCTAGAGATTCCTGTGGTTGCAATTG
Organism: Armatimonadota bacterium; assembly: GCA_023511795.1. Taxonomy (NCBI): domain Bacteria; kingdom Bacillati; phylum Armatimonadota; species Armatimonadota bacterium. The sequence goes on from JAIMAU010000008.1 coordinate 92,908, forward strand.
TGGATACAAACTGCGACCCTGATGAAGTTACTTATCCAATACCTGGCAACGATGATGCTATTCGTGCAATCAAGCTAATCACCAGTAAGATAGCCGATGCAATTCTCGAAGTACGGCAAGTTGAGACCGAAGGCGAAGTGACAGAGGTCGAAGCGGCAGAGGAAGCCGAAGAAGTCGAGGAGCTGGAAGGTGAGGAGAAACCCGAAGCATTAGCCGACGAAGATCTCGTGATGGCTTTCGAGATGGGAGAAGAAGCAATCGAAGAGGAAGAGATTGGTGATGTGGAAAGCATCGCCCGAAAATACGGCATTGAGTTCAAAGAAGAGGAAGAGTAGGTAGAATCTTATGACAATCTCAGCAGATAAAGTTAAGGAACTAAGGGAAAGAACAGGCGCTGGCATGATGGAGTGCAAGAGAGCGCTCGAAGAAGCTGGTGGCGATATGGAGCGAGCTGCAAACATCCTGCGCGAGAAAGGAGCGGCTACCCTTTCAAAGCGTGATGCAAAAGCTACCACAGAAGGCACAATTGCTTGTTACGTTCACACTGGTGGAAAAATTGGTGTCTTAGTGGAGCTCGACTGCGAAACTGATTTCGTGGCCAAAACCGAAGAGTTTCAACAGCTCGCTCATGACATCGCAATGCAGATTGCTTGGAGTCAGCCAGAATACATCTCAAGGGAGGACATCCCACAAGAGCGTCTGGAACAGGAGCGTGAAATTCATAGGCAATGGGCTTTGAACCAAGGCAAGCCTGAAGCGGCCTTGCCGAAAATCATAGAAGGCCGAATGGAGAAGTTCTACGCTACCGTTGTACTCATGGACCAGCCGTTCATTAAGGATGAGACCAAGACAATCGCCGATCTAATTCATGAGAAAGTAGCAAAACTCAAGGAAAAAATCGTTGTTCGAAGGTTCGTCCGCTACCGGGTTGGCGAGCTGGGCTAGGAGATTCCATCCCTTTCCTCCAAGAGGGTCTGCAAGATAGGAAATAAGGTTTACAAGGGGATTGGCAAGCCGTTGGCAGTTTGTTGGGGCGCCATTAACATAAAGTCAATCCCATAGCCGGAAAAGCGTCAAAATCCTTTCCGGACTTCTTTTGGGGGAGAGGTGGCTTAAAAATATGGGTTCAAATAAACTCAGGTGGAAAAGAGTCCTGCTTAAGCTCAGCGGCGAGGCATTTGCTGGCGATAAGGGCCAAAGGGGCATAAACCCGCTAGTAGTAAAAAACCTGGCTGAGGAAATAAAGGCAGCTCACGAATTGGGGATTGAGATTGCTGTCGTTGTAGGTGGCGGCAATATTATTCGCGGCGGCAAAGCTTCAGAAAACGGAGTTGACCGCGCAACAGCCGACTATATGGGTATGCTTGCCACCGTGATAAACGCTATGGCTTTGCAAGAGGCTTTAGAAAAGATTGGCATCATGACGCGCGTTCAGACAGCAATCGAAATGCGCTCTGTGGCCGAGCCGTTTATTCGCCGAAGGGCAGTGCGTCATTTGGAGAAAGGTCGTGTCGTCATCTTTGCGGCAGGCACGGGCAATCCATTTTTTACAACAGATACCGCAGCTGCCTTGAGGGCTCTCGAAATACATGCTGACGTAGTTTTGAAAGCAACCGACGTTGATGGTGTTTATGACCGAGATCCTAATGTCTGTCCAGACGCGAAAAAGTATGAATCAATAGATTTTATGGAAGCCATCAATCGGGGGCTTGGCATCATGGACCTTACAGCTTTCACGTTGTGTAAGGAGAATAATCTTCCAATAGTTGTATTTGACATTACAAAACCGGGAAGCATTAAAAAGGCAGCTATGGGTGAACCGATTGGAACGTATGTCGGGAGGGTAAAGTCATGATTCAAGATGTGCAGAAGGAAGCCGAAAAGAAGATGATTGGGGCAGTCGAAGCTGCCCAACGTGAATTTGCTACTATTCGCACGGGGAGAGCTAATCCAGCTCTTCTCGAGAGGGTCACGGTGGACTACTATGGAACGCCGATGCCGGTCAACCAGCTAGCCACAATTTCCGTGCCAGAGCCGAGGCTTCTCGTGATCGCACCTTGGGATAGAAACGCTCTTCCGCTTATAGAAAAGGCAATCATCAAGTCGGACCTAGGGTTGACGCCGGTTAGCGACGGGCACGTAATAAGACTTAATATCCCTGTTTTGACCGAGGAGCGTCGCAAGGAAATGATAAAACTTCTGCACAAAAAGGCTGAGGAAGCGCGTGTAGCCGTGCGAAATGTTAGAAGGGAGGCTAACGAGGAGCTCAAAAAGTTGGAAAAAAGCGGCCAAGCATCTGAGGACGATGTTCGGCGTGCCCAAGAACACATTCAAAAGCTTACTGATAAGTATATCGAACAGATAGACCGCATTACCGAAGCAAAAGAAGCCGAGTTAATGGAAGTTTAAAGTCCCTTCACTTTTCATCACTCACTTACTTCGTCAGGGGTTAACGCATTTGACTGAAACCGAACGAGTTATGCAGCAGATGGGCATTACTCTAGATCCCCACCGTATGCCCCAACATATTGCAATCATTATGGATGGGAATGGCCGCTGGGCGACTCAACGCGGCTTGCCTCGTACCATGGGCCACAAAGAAGGCTATAAGACAGTAAATGAGATTGTTCGCGCCTGCGGTGAGCTCAAGATAAAGGCCCTGACCTTATATACTTTCTCAACCGAGAATTGGAACCGGCCCAAGGAGGAGATAAAAGTTATAATGCAGCTCATCGAAATGGCTGCTAGGGCGGAGCTTCAAACTTTATTGGAAAACAACGTCCGCTTGAGGGTTTCCGGACGATTTTCAGGTTTGCCGGAATCACTTCAGGAAGCACTCAAAACAGACATAGAAGCAACAAAAAATAATACAGGATTGATACTCAATCTTGCAATCAACTATGGCGGCCGACAGGAGATACTTGACGCAGTTAAAGAGGCATGTCGGCAAGTACGCGATGGCAGGATCGCACCGGAGGATATCACAGAGGACTACTTTTCAAACTTGCTATACACCGCCGGTTTGCCAGACCCCGACCTTTTGATTCGAACCGCCAATGAGCTTCGCGTCAGTAATTATCTGTTATGGCAGATCGCCTACGCAGAGATATGGGTAACTCCAACTCTCTGGCCTGACTTCCGACGGGAAGACCTCATTCAAGCGATTGCAGATTATCAAAAAAGGATTCGTAAGTTTGGAGGAGTGGTATAGAACCATTGTGAAAAACCTTGCTCTCCTTGGTTCAACAGGCTCAATTGGAAGGCAGGTGCTGGACGTAGTTTCGCGGCTTCCTGACCGACTTAAGGTTGTTTCTATAGCTGCGAACAGAAATGTTGAGCTTCTTGCCGACCAAGTGCGAAAGTTCGAACCCTATGTTGTCTCGGTTGGCACCGAGGAACATGCTCGCCAATTGAGCGATTTGTTAGGAAATACCAAGCCTCCAGCGATTTACAGCGGCGCGAAAGGTCTTGAGACTGTAGCAACCCACCCAGAGGCTGATATTGCTGTCATAGCGGTTGCCGGGGCGGTGGGACTTGCGCCCACGATTGCCGCTATTCTAGCAGGAAAGCACATTGCACTTGCAAGCAAGGAGGTACTTGTTGCAGCAGGGAGCTTAGTCACAAAACTTGCTGAAGAGAAAGGTATCCAAATCCTGCCCATTGATAGCGAGCATTCAGCGATATTTCAATGTCTCCAAGGCCAGGATAGAAGCAGACTCAGAAAGCTAATTCTAACAGCTTCGGGCGGTGCTTTTGCTAAGTATCCCATCGAGCAATTGCAAACGGTCAGTATTCAGGAAGCATTGGCGCATCCTACATGGAGCATGGGACGCAAAATTACTATAGATTCTGCAACGCTTATGAACAAAGGGCTGGAAATAATCGAAGCCCGATGGCTTTTTGGCATGGACCCCTCCCGAATTGAGGTTGTTATTCATCCGCAAAGTATAGTACACTCAATGGTGGAGTTCGAGGACGGTTCGGTGCTTGCACAAATGGGTATTCCAGATATGCGGCTTCCAATTCAGTATGCTCTCCTATACCCAGAACGCATTGACACCGGTCTTCCCAGACTCGACATTGCAGCTCAGGGTTTACTCACATTCGAGAGACCCGACCCAGCGCGCTATCCTGCGCTTGAGCTTGCGTATAGGGCTGCCGAGCAGGGCGGCACAATGCCAGCTGTGATGAATGCGGCGAATGAAGTGGCAGTAGGCTTATTCCTAGAAGGAAAGATTGGTTTCCTAGAGATAGAGCGAAAAGTCCGTCGTGTCATGGAAAAACATAAACCTATTTATGACCCTGACCTTGCCCAAATACTTGAAGCAGACTCATGGGCAAGGATTACAGCGGCAGAATGATGGAGGAGTATTCTCGTGCAAACAAGCATAGACTGGATGGCTTTTGGCCAAACCAGCTTAGCATTAATTATTATAATTGGCGCGCTCATCTTCTTTCATGAGTTGGGGCATTTTGCTGCGGCAAAATTGTTCAGAATTAGAGTGGAAGAATTTGCGTTTGGCTTTGGCCCAAAGTTTATCCGTATTTTTAAGCGTGGCGAAACTGAATACACGATTCATCCCATACCGCTTGGCGGATTTGTTAAGTTAGCCGGAATGGAACCTGGCAAGGAGGATATCCCCGGTGGGTTCAATAGCAAGCCAGTTGGCCAAAGGATGCTCGTTTATTTCTCAGGACCACTTATGAGCTTTGTCCTTGCATATCTCATCTTTTGCATGTTAGGTGTGGTGATTGGCCTGCCCACTGGAATAATTAACAAAGTAGACCTCGTCGCACCAGGAAGCGAGGCAGAAAGAATAGGGCTGAAAACTGGGGATTTGATAGTCAGCATCAATGGCGAGAAAATAGACTCGGGCATGGAAATGCTAAAGATAATCCATGGTAGCCCAAATAAGCGTTTAACACTTGTTATCCAACGCGATGGTGAGCTGTTAACCAAGGTAGGGACGCCTCAACCTCAAATGCAGGAGGGCGGCAAAAAGATTGGCATTTTAGGATTCCTGCCGGCGCCAGTGCTCAAGCGAGTTAGTATTGGCGAGTCGGTGGTATATGGGACAAAAACGACAAAAGTATTCTTAACAAACATTCTCGCCTCAATATTCAGCCGGGAAATTGCAGATTCGGTTGGTGGGCCAATTTCTATTGCGGATGCCGCGAGAACTGGCGTTGAGCGCGGATTAAATGGCCTTCTCCAGCTAACGGCTGTGCTCAGCCTTAGTCTGGGCATAATTAACTTACTTCCAATCCCTGTCCTTGATGGAGGACATTTAATGCTGTTGCTCGTGGAAGCAATCAGGGGTAAGCGAATTTCCCAAGCTACCATGGAGCTTGCCATAAGGATTGGGATTACAACAATAGCCATTATTTTTCTTTTAATTATGTATCTGGATCTAAACAGGTTGGCTTCCAATAAGCTTTTCCGCTAGGTGACGGCATGCGCGAGCGGCGTTTGACAAGACAAGTTCGCGTTGGAAATCTGCTAATCGGCGGAGGCGCTCCAATTTCTGTCCAGTCGATGACTAACACCCCCACTGCTGATGTCGCTGCGACAGTTTCTCAGATTCATGAACTTGAAAGGGCAGGTTGCGATTTGGTTCGCGTTGCTGTCCCTGATGAGCAAGCCGCGAAAGCCTTGCGGAAAATCAAACAGCGTATTAATATTCCTCTAGTCGCCGACATTCACTTTGACTACCGATTGGCTCTTGAAGCTATCGAACAAGGAGTGGATAAACTACGCCTGAATCCTGGAAACATCACCGACCCCGAAAAGATAAAAATCATAGTTGACCGTGCTCAAGAACGCAAAATACCAATTCGTGTTGGAGTAAACGCTGGTTCGCTTGATCGCAAACGTTATGGGCCCCCGACGCCAGAGGCGCTAGTGCGGAGTGCGTTGGATGAAATTGAGCTTTTAGAATCACGAGGTTTTTCAGATATTGTTGTCTCGCTAAAATCGTTCGATGTGCCGACTACAATAAAAGCCTATGAGATAATTTCGGAAAAAGTAGACTATCCACTTCATCTTGGTGTTACTGAGGCAGGACTTTTTAGCCAAGGAGTAGTTCGTTCAGCAGTGGCTATTGGTGCGCTTCTTGTAGAGGGAATTGGGGATACTCTCAGAGTCTCACTTACTGCTGAGCCGGTCGAAGAGGTGAAGGTGGGAATAGAAATCCTCAAGGCGCTAAATCTGCGCGAGCATGGATTTACGTTAATTTCATGCCCAACATGCGCTAGATGTGGAATTGACCTTATAGACATGGTAATGGAAGTAGAGCGGCGGCTTAGCGAGATGAAGGACCTGCCTCCGCTGAAGGTGGCAGTTATGGGGTGCGTGGTAAATGGCCCTGGCGAAGCGCGGGATGCAGATGTTGGACTTGCATGTGCGCGTGATGGAGGCGTTATTTTCGCCGAGGGCCGTGCGATAAGAAAAGTGTCCAGCGAGCATATGGTAGATGAACTAATAAAGGAAGTTCAAAATCTCGCAGAGCGTCGAAAAAATAGCCAATAATTTAGCACGACAAGTGTCGAACCAAACAAAATTTATGTCAAACTAAGTAACGACGGAACCTGAGCGCTTTGCTTAATAGAATAAATTTAATTTTTAAAAGCCAAAAGATTAGAGGCATAAAATGGAAATAAGAAAGGCCAAAATAGGCGACGTGCCAGAGATGCAAAGATTGATTAACTTTTTTGCTGAGCAAGGTGACCTTCTCCCTAGATCGCTCAATCAGCTCTATGAAAATATCCGAGACTTTTTTGTTCTTGAAGAAGACGGGCAGATTATGGGTACTTGTGCACTCCATGTCAACTGGGAGGATTTAGCGGAAGTAAAGTCGCTTACTGTTGACAAGGAGGTTCAAGGAAGAGGATTTGGCAAAGAGCTTGTTCAAGCCTGCCTGAATGAAGCTAGGGAATTGGGTATATCTCGTGTCTTTGCATTGACCTTCAGGCCCGAGTTTTTTATAAAACTCGGCTTCCACATAATTGATAAATCCGAGTTGCCACATAAAGTTTGGAACGAATGTATCAATTGCGTGAAATTTCCAAATTGCGGCGAGGTAGCGGTAATTTACGAATTCGCAGAAAGCTAGCAGATAGAAGCAAGGTATGGCAAAGAATAAAGACGCCTTCTGCATAGAGATGAAGTGTGCGCGGAATCTATCCTCAGGTTTGGCTAGCGACTAAAGGAGTGCGGTGCTGAAGTAGCGCTCAGCTCTATCGGGAAGCACTGTTGCAATATTTCCTTTTATCTTTTTCGCCAATTTTCTTGCCGCCCAGACATTAGCACCCGAAGAGATACCTACAAGAAGTCCGAAATCGCGGCTTAGCTCCCTTGTGGTTTCAATAGCGTCATCGTCGCTAACTTCTACGACTTCGTCTATCAAAGAAACGTCGAGCACACCTGGAATAAACCCATCGCCGATGCCTTGTATTTGATGAAGGCCTGGTTCATGGCCAAGGAGCGCCGACACGTTTTTCGGCTCAACAGCAACAATACGCACATCCGGCTTGTGTTCTCTTAGAAACTTACCGACGCCTTGGAGTGTTCCGCCGCTCCCAACGCCTGCAACGAAGCAGGCGATGTCGCCGCTCATCTGCCTCCAGAGCTCACGCGCTGTTTCTTCGTAATGTACGCGGGGGTTATCGGGATTTTCAAACTGCTGGGGTACATATATCCTCGGGTCTTCTGCTGCTAGCTGTTCAACCCGACGAACCGCGCCTGCAATGCCCTCATTGTCTGGCGTTAAGATTAGCTCTGCGCCAAGAGCTTTGATGAGTTTTTTGCGTTCTTCGCTCATGCCTTCGGGCATAACAATCCGAACTTGATAGCCCTTAAGCCGGCCAACCAGCGCTATCCCTATGCCTGTGTTCCCGGAGGTTGGCTCCATAATAATCGAGTCAGGCTTCAGCTTACCATCGCGTTCGGCGCCTTCAATCATAGCAAGGGCAACGCGATCTTTTATGCTACCACCGGGGTTGAGGAACTCCGCCTTTGCGTATACATTCTCGCCCTTAAGCTGAATAAGCGGAGTATTGCCAATTAAATCAAGTATATTGTCGGTTTTCATGCTTGTTACCTGGCAAGCTCAGCAGTTACAATCATCTTACAACAGCATAGCATCGCAGTCAAGGTAAAATGGAATTCTCAATTATCAGCGTAGCATGGAAGTTTGAAAAAGAGAGGAAGGGTTGTAAAAGGCACATAATTTCAAGAAAGGAGCTTTGTCATAGAAGCTGAAGTACTTATTAAGTGTAAACAGTAGAATATCCAAAGTTGGTAGTTTTGCAGTAAGCTAGCCTTTTAGGTAAGCGAAATAGGATATATCAACCATGACAAATCGAGAACGAATGCTTGCAATCATTCAAGGACGAATGCCAGACCGCGTGCCATTTGTCCAGTATGACGGAATCGCTGCTCCCAATGAAGAGGTATGGGCGCTAGTCGGTCGAGAGAACATGGGAATACTTAGGTGGAGCAGTGTTCATTCTGCCTTTGCGCCAAATTGTCGCTTTGAAACAGAAAAGATTTGCATTGACGGAGTTCCCGGGGTTCGCACGTTTCTTATAACCCCCAAAGGCATGCTTTTTCAAGAGAAACTTATCGAACCTGTTTATGGCACAGGAGCGACGAAAAGGCACTTTATCCAAAAGAAGGACGATTACCTGATCCTTATGGCTTACCTTAAGGACCTGAAAGTCGCCGAAAACTTTGACCGATTTTATTGTGATGACAGAGAACTTGGTGACGACGGACTGCCGCACGTTTCACTCGGGCGTACGCCATTCCAAAGATTATGGATAGAATGGGTGTCGCTGGAAGACCTCTGCATTCATATTGCAGACTACCCAGCCTTAATAGCCGAGGTAATTTCGCTAATTGGTAGGCATTTGCGTGCTATATTCGAAATCGTGCGTCGAGCCCCAATGCCTTATGTTGTGTTTGGCGATAACATTACTGCGCCTGTAATCGGCGAACAGTACTTCCGCGAGTATTGTGTACCTTATTACCGCGAACTATCTGAAATGCTTTCAGATAGGAATATTCCTGTCTACGTTCACATGGATGGTGATTTGAAGCCACTATGGGATGCAATTGGAGAGTCGGGTATTTTAGGCATTGATTCTATGTCGCCACCACCAGATAACGATACAAGTGTTGCTCAAGCCGTTGCAATGTGGCCGAAAATGCGTTTGGGTGTGAACTTCCCGTCATCGGTTCACCTTGCATCGACTGAAACGATTCGTGCGACAGCGGAGAAGATTCTTGAAGAGGGAGGGCGCACTGGAAGGCTTCAAATCCAAATATCGGAAAATGTTCCTCCGGGTGTTTGGCGGAAGAGCTATCCGATAATCATCGATGTAATTCGCAATTATGGCTACTTTTAAGAAAAATGATTCTTGAAAAAATAATTGAAAAACTTAGAGCAGAAGGTGTGCACTTTAGAATCCATGAGCATGAACCTGTTTTAACAATGCAAGATGTTTTAGATAAACTGCCTTTTTCGAAAGATAGGCTCTTAAAAACCCTTGTATTCAAAGTTAAAGGTTCAGGCTGGATATTTGCGATTGTAAGAGCGAAAGATATGGTGGATTATCGTGCCCTAAGTCAGATTCTTGGTATCCCAAGGTCGGATATCAGATTTCCCACAATAGACGATATCAAGACCCAGCTTGGGTTGCAGGTTGGCGGTATTTGCCCCGTGCCCGTTCGCGACGACATTTTGGTTGTCTTCGATAGGCACATTCTTGATATCGACATCGTTTATTGCGGGGCTGGTCGAAACGACCGCACCCTTGAAATAAAGGCTAACGACATAGTCCGTGTTTGCAATGCGAGAATCGGCTGCATAAGCAAACATCCCTGAGTGCCAAAAGTTTGTAGCCACTTGGTGTATAGTTGACTAATATTACCCTCTATGTAAAAACCGCATGGTATTTTTTAAAAATACTCGTGGCAGAAATTAGCTGTTGACATCTTTATTACCTTGTGCTAGCATAAAAAAAATAGTATCGCTCGCTAGGGCGGTCGTTCCCCTGCATCCGGGATCCCATGGCCACCAACGATCGCTAGTAGTAGAGTGCAATTTTTCATGGGAGGGATGCAATGAAAGATTCACATCTTTCACCCCAGGTAATTTTGTTCCTCGTAGTTTTGGGTTGCTTTTGCATTGTAGCAAGCACCTACGCCGGACCTGTGGCCTATATTGACGCCTCTGGGACTATCACTGTTCTCAATCACCCAAGGGCTGTAGATGTGGTCTCGGCACTGTCTCTCTTATCGTCGCCGCCTCCGGGCACTCAAGCTGCATTGGGTATTACCTCGGCAATACCTCCAGGCACGAAGTTGCTTAGCCTCACTTTTGAGGGCGATAGGGCGGTTGTTGACTTTTCCAAACGATTAATGTCGCAGGGAGCTGGTGAGGCACGACTTGCGGCAATTTTTGACCAGGTCAAGTGGACCTTGCGTTGCTACGGCATAGATGGCGACGTCTCAATCCTCGCTGAGGGTGTGCCTTTTGCAGAGTACGCAGAGCCTGCGCCAGTGATTGAACCGAGAAGCGATGTTAAGCTTAATACTCTCTCGGGGCGCAGTGTCACGTTGTCTCCAGGTCATGGATTAGTGTGGACTGGGTCAAGTTGGGGATTCCAGCGCAGTCCAACTTGTGGCGGCCAGCTTTCGCGTGAGGATGACCACAATGTTGAAATCTGCCAGTATATCAAAACCTACCTTGAGCAAGATGGTATGACTGTCAAAGTGCCAAGGTGCTTGGACAAAAACTATGGGACATGTCCATTGGTGAGCTACCCTTGGTGGCAAATGGCCTCCGTATATTGGCTTTGGCATAAAGGGTATCCCTGTACTGTTTGGGGAAGCACCACCGATTGTACGCCAGGTTCAGGCGCTGACGAATGGAATGACGACATCCGTGCTCGCCCGTTAGCGTCGGACTACGACAACACGGACATATACATTTCAATCCATACCAATGCCTACCAGGGCGATTGTTACGGCACTTCTTGCCCTACCGGTTCCGATATGTATTATGATTGTAGCTCGGAACATGCGGCCTGGTGTACGGTGAGCCAGAACCTAGCGAATGCGATAAACAATGCGCTTATTGACGCCATTCGGAACAAAATGCCGGATAGCGATTGGAACAATCGTGGCGTGCATGATTCAAATGGCGCATATGGCGAAATTCGAATTCCCGACAGAGCCGCTTGTCTGCTGGAACTCGGATTCCACGACACCTGCGATCATGACGTTCAGCATCTAAAGGATAACTTCTTCCGTTCGGTAGCGGCATGGGGAATCTACAAGGGTGTTTGCGATTATTTTGGCCAGACACCTACATGGGATTTCTATTCGAATGAGTTAGTAAGCCACAACATTCCGTCGTCTCTACTTCCGGGCGAGCGTGCCAATGTGCAAATCGTGTTCCGAAATAGAGGAGTGCTATGGAACCAGGCGAGGGGTTTCAAGCTTGGAGCTGTAGGAGATTCTGATCCTTTCACCACCACCATTCGCTATGATGTTACAAGCGAAGTAGCGCCAAGTGATACATATACATTCAACTTAACTCTCACTGCTCCCTCAACCACTGGCACCTATACTACGGATTGGCGAATGTTGCGAGAAGGCTATCAGTGGTTTGGTGCAACATGTCAGCAGCAAATCACCGTGTCTGGCACTCCTGATACAACTCCGCCAAGCGTCCCTACCAACCTATCAGCTTGGCCGCCAAGCCAGACACAGGTAAATCTAGCCTGGTCAGCCTCGACAGATAATAGGGCGGTTGCAGGATACAAGGTCTATCGGAATGGGGCGCAAATCGCAACAACTGAAAGCACCTCATATTCAGACACCACTTGCTCGGCAAACACCACCTATACCTATCAGGTATCGGCTTTCGATACGTCGGGTAATGAATCTGCCAGGTGTACAGGGGTAGTAGTAACCACTCCTCCAAGCTATCAAGTGATTTTGGATGAGGAGTCTTGCACTTGGTATGGTTCGTGGACTAGCGCTACGGCGACTCCACCAGCTGCGTATAATGGCGACTACAAATATACCACCTCGTCAGCTAGTAGTGAGACTGCTTGGGCAAAGTGGACGCCGAACCTTACCTATGCCGGTACGTACGAGGTTTATGTCTACTATAGGTCTGGTACCAACCGCACGACTAAAGCACCTTACACCGTCTATTTCAAGACCGGGTCAACAACCATTCAGGTTAACCAGACAATTAATGGCGGCCAGTGGAACAAAATAGCAACTAAGCCTTTCAATAGCGGTACCGGCGGTTATGTGAAGCTGAGCAACTACACTGGCGAAAGCGGTCTGGCAGTGATTGCCGATGCAGTCCGCTGGAATTACCTGACCTATCTGGATTCGCAGGCCCCAAGCACGCCCACCAACCTTCAGGGAACGGCAATTTCGGGCAATCAGGTGAATCTCACATGGACTGGTTCCACAGACAATATCGGCGTAGCTGGCTATAAAATTTACAGAAACAGCTCGCAGATTGGCACGAGCGCGACCACTAGCTACTCCGATACAACTTGCTCGTCCAACACGACGTACACGTATCAGGTGAGCGCGTACGATGAGGCCGGCAACGAGTCAGGTCTAAGCAACCAGGTGGTGGTGACCACACCAGCGAGGACTGAGTACATCATAGACGAGGAGGCGGCTACCTATCAAGGTTCGTGGGTAACTGCAACCTGTGATACTTCATATGCTTACAATGGTGACTATCGTTACTACAGCACAGCCACAAGTGAAACGGCATGGGCCAAGTGGACGCCGAATCTTGAAGCCGCTGGCTACTACAATGTCTACTGCATGTACCGCTTTGGTTCAAACCGCTCGACCAAAGCTCCATATACTGTGTATTGGAATGGCGGCTCGCAGACAGTTCAAGTCAATCAAACTGTCAATGGTGGTACTTGGGTCACCTTGGTTACCAACAAGCCGTTTGCGGCTGGTACTTCAGGTTACGTGAAACTTGGCAACGGCACGGCAGAGAGCTCGAAGGTAGTGATTGCCGATGCCGTAAAGTTCAATAAACAGTAAAGGCGCAAGTCAACCCCCGTTGGTGCGCTAGCAATAGCACCTGGAGCTCTCTTGGCGAGCTCCAGGTGCGTTTTATTTTTCCAAAGCATACTTAACGGTTGCACAACTGGTAATTATACTGGTTCACTCCTTGCCATGAGGGTGATATAATACTTTCAAACATTAATTTGATTTTTATTTTAGCGGCAATCAGGCGTTTTATAATTGATAAAAGCAGCTAACTTTAAGAAATTTTATTGGTTGGTGGGCAAGAAAACCAGCTTAAATTTTTAAGGGGGAGTTGCTAGAATGGGCGCTCATTTCCGTCACTTTTTAATCCTTTTTTCTGCTCTTGTCTTGCTCCTAAGCATAGAGCTTTGTGTGTATCCATCAGCTGTTGTGTTTTACCTCGATGATCTGGGTGGTTTGAAGGCGGTGATGCATCCAGACGTCTCAGACCCAGTTTCCGCAGTTGCCGCATTAGCACAGCCAATTGTGGATCCAGCTACCGGAAAGCAGTTATCCTCAGCCATCCCACAAGGAAATAAGGTTCTTGACCTACGAGTAGAAGGCGAAACTACAATTGTAGATTTTTCGAAAGAGGTGACAGCTGGGATTACAGAGGAAAAGCTTGGAATAATTTTTAAGCAAGTAAATTTCACTCTAAGGCAGTTTGGCCTCGATAAAGATGTCAAAATTATGGCAGAAGGGAAGCTGCTATCCGATTATCTACCGCCAGCACCTACAATTACGCCTCGTTTAAAAGAAGCAACTCCTTCCTCTGCGCCTAGTATTCCTCCACTTGTCGGCGGTCTTGCAGGAAAAAGCATCACAATTTCTCCTGGACACGGCATCTATTGGAATGGCAGCGGCTGGTATACACAGCGCCCAGTTTATTGTTCGCCGCTGAACGAGGAGGACTTCCACAACCTAGAGATGTGCCAGTACCTTGAGAGGTACCTTCTAAATGATGGTGCTACCGTTCGAATGGTTCGCTGTACTAATAAAAACTATGGTAATCATCCTACTACTGGCAACCCATGGTGGAAGATGGCGGCTTGTTACTGGCTTCAGCACATTGGATACCCATGTAGCGTATATGGAAGCTACTCTGGTTGCACTTTAGGAAGTGGGTCAAGCGAATCCAGCGATGACATCCGCTCCAGACCGCTTGCTTCAGACTACGACAATAGCGACATTTACGTGTCGCTGCATACCAATGGCTATGCTGGGGATTGTTATTCAGGCTGTCCGACAGGCACCGAGACCTATTATGACGCGAGTACTGAGCATGCTCCTTGGGGTGCAGTTAGCCAGACTCTCGCTACCTACATCAACAATAACATAATGAGTGCCATCCAGCAGAATGTTGATAGCCAGTGGACCTGTCACGGCGCTTGTGTAAAGAATTCGAACGGTGCATATGGAGAAATTCGCATCCCCGACCGGGCGGCGACTCTAACAGAGCTAGCTTTCCATGATTCATGTAATTACGATGCTGTTTATTTGAGAGACAATTTCTTCAGGTCCGCGGCAATGTGGGGCATGTATAAGGGTATCTGCCAGTACTTTGGGACAAACCCAACTTGGGATTTCTATTCCTGCGAACTTGTCAGCGAGGACATTCCAACGACCATGGAGGCGGGCCGTCAGTATACAGTGCATATTACTTTCCGAAATAAGGGAGTCTTGTGGACCGAAGCCCGCCAAATTAGATTAGGTGCGGTTGGCGACTCTGATCCATTTACCACCCAGACGAGGCATATCATATCTGGCGAAGTTGGCCCAAATGAAACTTATACATTCACATTTGTACTAACAGCCCCTAATTCTGGCAACACCTACCTCACTGATTGGCGAATGGTGCGCGATGGCTACACATGGTTTGGTCCTACAGTCAGCAAACAAATATTGGTAATTGGTGAGCCTGATACCCAGGCGCCCAGTGTCCCAGCCAATTTAGTTGCCGAAGCAGTAAGCACAAGCCAAATTGAGCTGACATGGTCTGCTTCAACCGATAATGTAGGTGTCACGGGTTATAAGGTTTTCAGAAATGGTTCGCAAATCGCTACGACAACCCAGATTTCATACACAGATACTGGACTTGCAGGCAACACAACATATACCTATACGGTTTCGGCTTATGACGCAATCGGAAATGAGTCTGCTCAAAGTGCTCCATCAGCAGCAATAACCCATGTAGTCGTATTCCAAGACGGTTTCCCTAATCTAAACGCATGGAGTCCAGACGTCGTTGCAGATGGTTCAACAAGAGGAGTAAGCTTGTACACCGACGAGCACCATGGTACATATTCTGGTTCAGGTGCGGCATTAACGCAACCAGGCTCGAATTCCAATCAAGGCTGTCTGAGCTATCGAGCATTACAGGATACTTTTTCTTGCGGCGCATTCGACTGTTGGTTCTATGACGTTGGAGGCACGGACAACAGCAATCAGGGTATTCACGTGCGAGGGTACAATGGAAACACAATAGTGTTTTCAGCGTACTTAGGAACATATCCCACCTCACCAGGGAGTGTCATGAAGTATTCAGGAGGAGTGTTCGATGGGAGCTCTTGGTCATGGGCGCCGCAGCTAGCTTCGAGGTCGATTGCTTGGCACAATCTTAAAATTGTTGTTGGCCCAACCCAAATCAAATACTATATTGATGGTGTGAAAAAGGGTAGCCTACCTAGGCCTGCAAATGCGGATACCTTTGGCTTTACGCGGGTCAACATTGGCCGTGAGTATAATGTGGTAACCGAGAGCCTTTTCGACGATGCTCAATTCACAGTCAGCCCTCCGCTACCACCCATTCCTGGGACACCAGTCGCACTCTCAACGTCGAGCATTCGGTGGAACTTTACCGATGTCTCGAATAATGAATCTGGTTTCAGGTTGCATGACGCTAGCCATGCGGTTAAGGGCAACGCAGGCAGAAATGCCTCATATATAGACGAAACTGGCCTTGCACCAAATACACTATACACACGCCATTTCCATGCAAGAAATGGTTCAGTCGAAGGCCCTGGCACATCAACTGTATATACTTATACCCTGTCAGTTCCACCTTCGACAAGCAACGTAATTTGCGACAAAGCAACGAATACATGGTACTCTACGCCAAGTTTTACCTTTACCGCGGTTGGAGGCTTTGGCGCAGGTAAAGTTCAGTATTACCGCTTTGCTTGGAATAAAAACAGCACGCATACTTGGACAGGTGTTGAGCCACAGTGGAATTATGGTGATTTGACGCTAACAGCGTCCGAACCAGGCAGTTGGTACCTGCATATCAAGGGTTATAATGGTGCGAATGTCGAGAATGGCACTCTTGATCTCGGTCCATTCAAATATGCACCGACGGTGTCTACAATTTCCGATGCAAAAGCGCTTCCAAATGATACACCGGTCTCACTTGCAAACAAGGTGGTGACTGGAAACTTCGGATCGTTCTTCTACATCCAAGAGAACGGGACGCCGGGAAGCGACCAATCGGCTGGCATCCGTGTGGACGGTTCAGGTCCAGCGGTCGGCACGCTGGTTACGGTATCGGGAGTAATTAAGCTCCAGGATGGTGAGCGCAGAATTGCCGAAGCGAATGTCATTCCGGGTTCTGCTGGAATAGTACCCGATGCACCCTTTATGATTAACCGTTGCGTTGGCGGCGGCTCACTGAATACATGGACCCCAGGTTTGCCTGGACGTTGGGATATACACAACATTGGCTTGCTAATCAAAACCTCCGGCATAATCTCGTTCGTGGGTTCAGGGTTTGTCTACATTAATGATGGCTCGGTACAAAACGACGGCACCGGCCACTCGGGCCTTAGAGTTGAAACAACAAACTTAACTGGTCCATTCAACTCTGGTGACTACATGATAATTCGCGGCGTAAGCTCCACAATGGTAGACGGAGGCGTTTTGATACCTGTTGTTAGGCCAAGAAACGACGGAGACAAGACAATCTATTCACTACCCTAAATCGCTTCTAGAGCCCTTGACAGACTCTTCCCTGGGCGTTATGCTGGATGCGAGGTTCCAAACGACATGACGCCCAGGGAACGAGTCATCCGCGCAATTGAGTTCTGTGAAACTGATATTATCCCCTATCACGTCACCTTTACTGCTGGCGCACGAAGAAAGCTAGCTGAATTTTACGGTGATGCCGAATTCGAGGCACGACTAGGAAATCATTTGGCTATGATCTCGCATGATGGCTTATGGCCACGAGAAGAGGTCAAGCCAGGCTACTTCAAGGACAGGTGGGGAGTAATTTGGAACCGAACAATAGACAAAGACATTGGTTGTGTTGACAACCAAGTGCTCTCAGAACCTTCTCTACGTGGCTGGCAGCCTCCTAATCCTGTCTACCCACTTCTGGCTGAAGCCTATCCAACTTTTATTGAAGCCAATGCGGACAAGTTTCGTGTTGCCAGCATAGGGTTTTCGCTCTTTGAAAGGGCCTGGACTCTTCGGGGGTTCGAACAGTTGCTTGTAGATATGGTTGAATCACCCCAGTTTGTTCACGGGCTTCTCGATAAAATTACGGAGTTTAATTTGGCGCAGATTGACTTTGCCCTCAAGCACGATGTTGACTGCGTTCGGTTCGGTGACGATTGGGGAAGCCAGAATGGGCTTATCATGGGCCCGGCATTGTGGCGGGAGTTCATCAAACCGCGAATTGCAAAAATGTACAAGCAGGTTAGAGATGCTGGAAAATACGTTATGATTCACTGTTGCGGCGATGTTAAAGCCATCCTACCAGATTTAATTAAATGTGGTTTGAATATTTTTAACCCTTTTCAGCCGGAAGCGATGGATATATTTGAGACCAAGAAGCGATATTATGGACAACTTTCGTTTTTCGGCGGCATAAGCGTCCAACGCCTCCTCCCGCTTGGGACGCCGGATGAGATTCGGCGTGAGACTCGGCGACTGCTTGACGTGCTTGGTAAAGGTGGAGGATACATAGCTTCACCATCGCATGACATTCCTGTGGATGTTCCTGCAGAAAACATGGCAGCAATGATAGACGTACTCCGAGGGCAGTAATGACTAATAGAGAAAGATTTGGACGGGTAATGAACTTCGAGCCAGTTGATAGACTGCCGATTTTTGAATGGGCGCCTTGGTGGAACAAAACAATAGAGCGTTGGTATGAAGAAGGGCTTCCGCGCGATTTGAAAGATGGTTTTGCGATTAGAAGCTACTTCGGTCAGGATGCACACCGACAATATTGGATTTCGCCTCGAAAACCTAGTTGCCCACATCCACCTGGTCACGGGCTGGGAATTATCGTCGACAGAAAAGATTATCTTGCGATTAAAGAACATCTCTATCCTGACCCGGCTTTCGATGTGGCGACAGTGGAAGCATGGGCAGAAGAGCAGGCACGTGGCGAAACGATAGTATGGATTTCACTTGATGGATTTTTTTGGTTTCCTCGGACACTTTTGGGTATCGAAAGGCATCTATTTGCCTTCTATGACCAGCCCGAACTAATAAAAGAAATAAACGAGGACCTACTTGCTTTTCATTTGCGCACCATCGAGCAATTTTGCAAAATCTGCATTCCGGATTTCATGACATTCGCTGAAGACATGTCTTACAATCATGGGCCAATGCTTTCAAAGGCGCAGTTTGACGAGTTTCTTGCCCCATATTACCAACAAATTACTCCACAACTTCACAAGATGGGCATAATTCCATTCGTTGATACGGACGGCGATGTTACCAAACCTGTGGGTTGGTATGAGGAAGTAGGCATAATGGGCTTCCTTCCTCTTGAGCGAATGGCTGGCGTTGATGTGAACCCTCTCCGCAAAGATCACCCAAATCTCAGAATGATTGGCGCTTTCGACAAGACCGTGATGCACCTGGGTGAGGAACGCATAAGACAAGAATTTGAGCGCCTGCTGCCGGTAATGCGCCAGGGTGGTTTTGTGCCATCGGTTGACCACCAAACGCCGCCTGAAGTATCGCTCGAGGATTACAACCTCTGGATGCAACTCCTTCGCGAATATTGCGAAAAAGCTGCTAGATAAGCCCTCAAAAACTCAGCTCTTAAAAAATAAGGTATTGACAAATTAAGTAGTTCTCCCTATTATTTATAATAAACAAGAGAGTACTATTATACATCAGCATACTTCGTAATGTAGCATTATGTAAACTAACTATAATCAGCTATGCAAAGAAAGGAGCAAAAAGTGCGACCAAAACTTTGCCTAATTTCATTTCTTTTTCTAATCGCTAGCATTGGTATGCCCTTAAATGCTGCCGAAGGCGTTCCAAATCAAATAAGCTATCAAGGAAAACTAGTAAGTCCGCTAGGTGTCCCTGTTCCTGATGGAACTTACCAAGTGCAATTTAAACTTTATACCTCCGAAAATGGTGCCACACCTGTTTGGACATCCTCCACTTCTAACATCAATACAACCGGCGGTTTTTTTACCACAAAAATTGATGATGTGCCGATGGAGGTATTTTCGATTCCAGATATGTGGCTAGAGGTAATTATTGAGGGAAAAGCACTCTCACCACGGGTTAAACTTAGCTCAGTGTCATACGCGATCCGTTCTGCCGAGATTGCTCTGCCTTTTTCCGGAGTTGCCAATAGTGATAAGCCTGCGTTTACGGTGACAAACACAGGAGCAGGCGGAGCTATCAAGGCAGTGGCGGCAGGCGATGCAATTGCAGGTGAGTTTGTTGGAAGAGTACAAATAATCAAGAATACAGAGGGGTCGCCAGCGTTTGAAGTTGATGGCGTGGCTACTTTTGGCAAACTTGTTACATTTAACGACGATGTTGCGCCAGGCAAGAAAGTAGATGGTGTTGATATTTCAGAGCACGACCACTCTGGACCCGGGCAAGGAGGTTTTTTGCGTTGGGATAAGGTTGGCAATCAGCGTCGCCTTCGCGTTGAAAGATATTTCACAGTTGATGCCATAGGTGAGACCGTTGAGTGGACTCATATTACAAATGGTGTTATTGGTTTTCTATTTGAGACAGGTTATGGTTCAACCTGGGCAAATAGTCATAACCGAGTAACAATCCATCGCATTCCAGTTATTGCTCTTGGTTTGGACTATGCACACCCGGATAACTCTCAGGCTAATTCTCCTTTCACACCTTTTCACGGAAGATATGGGTCGCGATGTTGGTCATGTCTTACGGAATTGGGCTTTAGGAATGGGAGTGGTGTAGAAATTGACCCTGACTCGCTTTCACCTTTGGATGATAAGCTAGTTCTCTATTTCAGCCGATGGGTTGGCTGTGGCGGAGCTGATGGGACTCAGAATGATGCCCAGTTTGTTTGTAGTGAAAATAAGACTGCAGCCATTTACCTTGCCGATTCAGAAGGACATCCAATTTTCCGAAATGATAGCGGCGTTGATGAGAATATTACCGAGGCATGTGATCTTCGACCGCTTGGCCAGAGGGCGCTTGTAGGCAAAGTAATTCAATATGATGGTCCGAAAGAGCAAAATGCAATTCGGGGTGATTCTCTACGGTTGTATTTCTATATTAAGAGACCTGTTACCGGCTCGCCAATGCTTAGTGTATGGGTTTTTCCTTCGTGTAGGTACAACAAATACCCAGGATACCATTTTGCCAGATACCGCCGCTCAGATAGATTAGTGTATACCCATCAAGGTCCGCGCTTGAGTGATGGTCCAAGTTTTCAAGGTGATGCTTGGAATTATATTGACCTGGATTCAATAGTTCTTAGCCCAGGGACAAACTTGATAGTACTAGACGGAAGCTTAATGTCTAATAGTAGCAAGTTTTCCATAGGCGTTGATACTTCCGTTAGAACCACTCAGCGCAATAAAGCTTATTTACTATATCAAAGCTGTGCCAACTATTGGCGTGTGATACGTACGAAATACACCTTTTATCGAGATTACGATAAGATAGACATGGAGCCATCTGTTCCTACGGATTACGCAGTTTGTGGAAATGGGCCAGCTGCATTGGCGTCATTTGAATACAACTTCGGAATGATTAAGGGCTTTTTCCGTGAAATGCCATTTGAGTATTCGCCTTGTGGATCAAATAACGAGTTTCCACGTCAATCATATAAACACTATGCCCCCAACAGAGTAAACTACCTGGGAACAGAGTGGATACCCACAGTTCTGCCTTATAATTTCCCGTTGCTTGTTTGGGATGAAAACGATTTAGCTCACATAGATTTCTATAGGCAGGAGGATCCCACGAAAGCTTTCAAAATTACGTTACAACGCAATGGTTCAACTAAACCCATTCAACTGATGGTAGGAAGATTCGGCGACCCGCCGTATTGGTATGGGAACAATGATATGCCTCAATATGATTTCAATGACTGGATTTTTCATGTATGCGGGTCAGTTCGGGCAGGCGAGCCAATGCCAATTATAACACTTGATGTCTCCAGCTTGGTAGGAAGCTTCTAGTAGCTAGGTTGTAAACATTGCGGTGCTGAGGTATCTTTCTCCTGTGTCGGGAAGGATGACGACTATCATTTTGCCCTTGTTTTCCTTGCGCTGGGCAACTTGTACCGCCGTCCATGCTGCTGCGCCTGATGAAATGCCTGCCAGGATGCCTTCCTCGCGGGCTAGCCGCCTGCCTATTTCCATCGCGTCTTCGTCTTTGACCTGAATTATCTCGTCAATCAAATCAGTCCTGAGGACGTCTGGCACAAAGCCAGCACCTATACCTTGAATTTTGTGAGGGCCAGGCTGACCACCAGAGAGCACGGGCGAGCTTGCCGGTTCCACTGCGATTGCTTTGAATTCGGGCTTCAGCGGCTTGATGTATTCGCTCACCCCTGTAATTGTTCCGCCTGTTCCCACACCTGCAACCAGAATGTCAACCTTACCGTCTGTATCATTCCAAATCTCAGGCCCTGTCGTTTCTCGATGTATCTTGGGGTTAGCAGGGTTTTTGAACTGCATTGGAATGAAAGAGTTCGGAATCTCCCTGGCTAATTCTTCTGCTTTGCGGATTGCACCCTTCATTCCTTCACTTCCCGGCGTCAATACGAGCTCGGCTCCAAACACCTTAAGCAGTTTTTGGCGCTCTATGCTCATCGTTTCAGGCATGGTAAGTATCAGCTTGTATCCAAGAGCAGCCGCAGTGAATGCAAGCGCAATGCCTGTGTTGCCGCTCGTTGGTTCGATGATTACGGTATCTTTCGTGATTAAGCCCTTTTCAATGGCATCGTGAATCATGCTGACGCCAATCCTGTCTTTAACACTTCCTGCTGGGTTGAATGACTCAAGCTTTGCCACAACCTCGGCATAAGCCCCGCGGGTAATCTTGTTCAACCTAACCAAGGGTGTTTTTCCTATAAGTTCAGTTATATCATTAGCAATTTTGACCATTTTGGTCTCCTTTTCTAAGGGAAGATTATGTGCGTAGATTTCTTGTAAACTTGATACTTGCTATAGGCGCCTTTCTTGTGTACCTGCTCAGTCGTTAAGTAGCTTGAAGCTTACTCCATTACCCTCAATACCATTCCAGTGAGAAGCTTTGGATAGAAGAAAGTTGACTTTTGAGGCATGCGTTCTCCCGTGCTGGCGATTTCTTTGACTTCCTCTACTTTCGTTGGATTTATCAGGAAGAATGCTTGGTACTCGCCTTTGTCTACAAGCCGCATTGCGTTCGGAATATCTCTTGTATACGAGACGTTTGTTCCTGCTGCAAATTGTTGATTGCCGATGCCAAGAATCTTTTCAAGTATAAGCGAGTGAAGTATGCTCACGTCTAAGCGCTTGAGAGCATCCGAGCCAGGTGACTGAATTAACTTTTCGGGTCGTACGTCGGGTTTTATTCGAATAACATATGAGTTGGCATTTCCAAGATATAAACCAAATGCTGTTCTATTTTTGCCGATGATGCTGACTGTCTGTTCGAGCTCTTTGGTGGGCGTTTTTGTTACTTCGAAAAGCTCGCTTAATTGAGACAGGAACGATTCAGGGTTGAAGTCTTTGACATTGCGTACAAGCCTGTGTGTTGGCAGGATAACCAATCCTTTATCCTCCAGCGATACAAGCGTCATCATGATGAACTCATATGGAGCATCTGAGGCGCAACCGCCGTAGGTCGTTCGCATTTCGTTGCGATAAGCGAGCGCTGCTGAGTAACGGTGGTGTCCGTCAGCTATTAGGATTGGTTTTTGTGCAAGTGTTTCCGATATTGCCATGATTGCCCCATGGTCGGAGATGCAATATAAATCACATTTCACTCCATCTTTGTCGCGTGCCGAGGCGTCTGGCGGCCGTGCTAGAAATGGCTTAAGGATTTCTCCTATATATCCATCGGAGTGCAAACCGAATATAGAATCGAAATTTGCGCGCGTAGCTCGTATTAGATTCAGGCGGTCCTCTAGAGGCTTTGTCAGGATATTTTCATGTGGCAGAATAGTCTTGCTCTCAAAATCCTCAAGCCGGACTAAGCATGTTATGCCCAAACGTTGTCTTGTCTTGCCATCGAGTTCGAATTCTTGTATGCATGCGTAAATGCATGGCTTTTCTTCTCGTATAAGCACTCCTGAATTTAACCAGGACCTTAGTAATTCTGCTGCATGAGAGTAATTATCGGCGCTTGATTTTTTTCGCGGAAGGATTAATCGCACAATATTGTTTGGGTGTTGCTGCAGGTAAAACTCCTCTTCCTCTGGCGAGATAACATCATAGGGAGGGGTAACAACGGCACTGAGGTCGCCGACCTTTGCTTGATTATAGCGTATTCCGTTGAAAGGCTTAATAAGTGCCATTGAAATCTCCTTCTTGTTTTTCTAATTTTTATCTGCGCTATTGCAACGATTTTTATGCTGATTGTTTAAATGAGTTTTTTACATCTAAAAGGTTAATTAGAAGCCTTCCGTAGTAAATCGCGCAAGACTTTTTTCTTCGGGATAAACTATCATAACCGTGACGCTTGAATTGTGTCAAGGAAAGGCTAAATTTTGCTCGGTGGCAAAATATAAAGAGGACGGAGAACCAGCTTTGCTAAATAAATTCTAGTAGGTTGGAGAGCCATTTTCTCTGCGCTCTTGTCATCATTAGCTTTAGCATAGGGGGTTATGAAGTTGAAAGTCAGATGGGGTGTGATTGGGGCTGGAGGCATTGCCCTTCGTAGGACGATACCAGAAGCACTTTCAATGTGTGACACTATGGAATTGATTTCCGTCATGGATATCGATAAGGAACGGGCTAGGGCGGTTGCAGAAAAATTCAATGTGCCTCATTACTGCAATTCGGAGGAAGAACTGCTAGCGCAAGACATAGATGCCGTTTACATCGCTACTCCGCTAGATGTTCACTGCAAGCAGGTTATCCAAGCTGCAGAGGCAGGAAAGCATATCCTTTGTGAAAAGCCAATGGCCGCCACCTCCGAAGAGGTAGATATGATGGAAGCAGCTGTGAAAAAAGCTGGCGTGAAATTCATGCTTGGCTTTTGTATGAGAAATAACATTTACAACCGAAAAGCACGCGAACTTGTACAATCTGGTGCTCTTGGCAGGATGGTAATGGGTCGTGCTCAGTTGACCTGCTGGTATCCACCCATCCCAGGAGCCTGGCGGCAGGATATCTCGAAAAGCCACGGTGGGTCGCTCATAGATATGGGAACTCATTGCCTAGATTTGCTTGAGTGGATTATGGACGCGAAAATTGTGGAGGTAACAGGTTTCCAAGATTTGCTTGTTCACTCATATCCCACCAAAGTTGAGGATACTTCCACTGTTGTTGTTCGATTCAGTAATGGTGCACACGGTATAGTTGATAATTACTTTAACCTGCCAGATGCAGCTGCCCAGAATACTCTCGAACTACATGGCACGAAGGGCTCGATTATTGGGCAGGGGACAATCGGGCAGGACCCGACTGGCAAGATGTTCAGCATCATCCAACCGGAGGAAACCGGATATGATGCAAACCAAGTGAGAAATATTGAGGCCGCAAGAGAAGAGTACCACTTGCGGGGAGTCAGTCTGTATGGGCAAATGATAAATGCCATGAATGAAAGCATTATTGAGGATAAGGAGCCGCCGGTTACCTTGGAAGATGGCAGGCATTCGGTAAAGCTCGTTGAAGCAATCTATAAGGCTGTTAAAGAAAAGCGTGTTATTTCAGTGGGTTGACCTAGTTAGGAGGGCTAAATGACCGGCGCTCGGCTGATGTATAATATGACCGTTAAAGAAATAGCTGAGGGTCTCAAGGAAACGCAGACCGTAATCATCCCTGTGGGAGTTGTTGAGCAACACGGTTATCATTTGCCAATAAGCGTGGACATTCATAACGCCGCAGAGATAGCTAGGCTGACTTCCGAAAAAACTGGTTGTTTTGTGACACCTCCCGTTCATTACAACTTTTCGGGTGGAACCCTTCCTGGGACAATTAACATCAGCCCACAAGTGTTTTCCCTCCTTCTTATGGACATCCTTCAGAGTTTAGTAATGCAAGGTTTCAAAAACCTCATCATACTCCTTGGCCATGGTGGGACAGAAAGTTGTGCAGCAGCTAGGGATGCCGCCTTGCAGTTCCAGCGGCTTCGCCCAGAAATGCCTGGTGTAAATGTGCTTCTAGTGCCTTTCTGGGAGCTTTCGGATACTTACTTGTATTACTTTGCCAAAGGTGACTACCATGCCGCCCTCATGGAGACGTCGCTAATGATGTATTGGAAGCCCGAACTCGTGAAGATGGATCAAGCGTGTTATGACGATTCAGAAATGCTTGAAGCTATGCGCAAAGACCCTGATGCCTATGCACAGAAGCTAAAGAACATCGATGCCAGGTTCGTAGTGCCGAGGGTAGTCCAAGATCCAAGAGTCAAAGTTGGCGTGATGGGAGACTTTGCAGGTGCAAGCGCTGAACTTGGCAAAAGAGTTGCTGAGGAATGCGTTTCCGCGCTATCTTCAATCATTCGCGAGGTTGAGCAGGTATA